>JASFBI010000021.1 GCA_030149595.1 Desulfobacterales bacterium | reverse complement strand
TTGTTGGACAGAGTTTCATATAACATACATGGCAGAATTATCTGCCACAACGAAAATTGAAACTCTCATGATTACGATCTGTTGGGCGGATTTTCATATAAAAATAAGGGGTATAGATTGAGTTCAATAATGCGAGCTCTTGAGAAACTGGAAGCAGAATCAAAATCTGGCGGGGAAAAAATTATTTCAGGTGGTTTAAGTTTTCCAGAAATAAAAAGAGCTGAAAACAGTATAATAAAACATAAAAAAGCACTTTTTTTTATTTTGCTGCTTTTTGTACTGGTCTGTTTATTTACATGGTATCAAATACCATTTGGTGTAGAAAAAAATAAAAATCAAACAGATATTTCTCAAAAAAGTTTGTTAAATAGAGATAAACCAAAAGAAGAAAGAAATAAAATTACAGATAATATTTTAGATGATAAAAAACTGGCATATTTACTACCCGATAAAAAAGCAATGGTTGCAGTTAATATACAGCCTGTAAATTCTGCGGATAAATCAAATATAAAGACAATTTCGTTTCAGGATGAAATGTCCGTAGATTCTGTTATAGATAAAGGAAGTAAAAAAATGACTTTTACCAATAATTTAAAAAGTCAAAAAAAAGAGAAGATTGAAAAATTAGATTCAGTTAAAAAAACAGCTGTTTCTAATAATATGCATGACCGCGAGGTTACAACAAAAAATGAAAGACAATTACGGCCGCGTCCAGAATTTAAAGAAGTCTTTCATATAAAAAGCAAAACTGAAAAACGGGAAAGTTTTAAAAATAAAATAAACTTTTTTAGTGCAAATAAAATCCCCTTGAAAACTGAAAATGAAACATCTGTGGATCTTCAGGCAATAGCATGGGATGCTGATCCTGATAAAAAAATGATTGTTGCAAATAACAGGATTCTCCATGAAGGTAGCAGCTATAAGGGAATTGAGGTTAGTTTTATAGGACTGGATTATGTTGTTTTTTCTCAAAATGGAGATAAATGGAGACAGACGATAAGAAGGTAGATTTTATAATAAATAAAGATAAATATCTGATATGTATGTTATATGAAACACCTGTTATTAATTAACCGTATTAATTTTGCCTGGATATTTGTAAGGAAAAAGTTTGGAAAAACAGTAAATTATATGTTATATGTATTTAGATCATTAAGTAAAACATAAAAATTCTTTCAATCCTGTTTAAGATCCATAATTATTAATTAAATCAAAAGGCTGAAATTTTTTAATTTAGGGAAGCAGGTATAAGTGGCTAAAAAATCCTTACTAAAAAAAATAGTTGTGAGTATATTTATTTTATTTGTGGTGTTATTGTCAGCAGGTATCACAGCTTTGTATTATTTAAAAAAAAATGTTGCTGTGGAGCTTCAGCAGGTACAACAGGCTAAATCAAATAAATTTATCATTGGAATTGATGTATCTGGTTCAATCAGACCAGATATACTTGATGATTTTAAAGAGTGTCTGTTTTTTAGGCTGAAAAAATTTGATGATGATATTTTAACTGAATATGATGTAAATATCTTAGGAAAACCCGGGTGCGGACAAAAAGCTGTTTTTAAGCTGTTTTCCACAAAAAATCGGGATAATATCCAGAAATTTAATATAAAAAAAGAAGATTGTTTAAGTAGTATTCAAATTTCAAAAGTAAAAAAAGTTAATGGCAGGGTATTACCCCTTACCACTCCTTTATATTATTTTCTGGATAAAATATTAAATAAAGTGTCCGGATGCCGGGTAATTATTTTTTCAGATCTTGTAAATGATGATGGCAGATGTTTGCAGAAACATAAATTTCCTTTAAATGCTATTTTAAAATTTGGGAAAAATAAAAATGGGCAGCTTATCTTTTTTTATCCAAAACCATATCTGCCTGAAAGAATAAATACAAAAGAGAATATAAAAAAATTTACAAAAGCTCAGAATAATTTTATTTCACGAATAAACAGACTTCAGCAAAATGGTAAGCTGAGAGCATTTTTTTATAAAATACCAGAAGATAAAACAATTCAAAAACAGTTTATTGAGTTTAATCTAAAAAACTCCATTCCAGTAACAAGGTTTGAGGTTATATGGGAGAGGGTTTATAAAACAATTGAAGTTATGGTCAGTGGAGCAAGAGGATAATTATATGATTACTTTACTGAGAAAACCATGGTTTCCATATGTTGTTCCTTTTGTTTTGTTTTTGTTATTAACAGAGCTTTCAAGGATTTTTCCTGAATTTACACATATTATATATATTATCAAAACTATTTTTGTGGGAGTTTTGTTATGGTTATTTCGACATAAATACAGGCATGATTTTTCCGGAAAACTTTCAATATATAAATACCTGGCAGCTCTAATCACAGGCGTATTAGTATTAATTATATGGGTTGCACCTGAAGAATATCTGTTTCAGGCAGGAGAGTCTGCTGGTTTTGATCCTTACTCTTTTGGCTGGTCATCGTCTTATACAGTAGTATTAATTGCTGTTCGTATTATGGGTGCTTCTTTGGTTGTTCCTGTTATGGAGGAGTTGTTCTGGCGGTCTTTTATTTTAAGATATCTGATTAATCCTGATTTTCAAAAAATACCTCTTGGTACTTTTACATGGTTCTCATTTACAGGGACTGCAATTCTTTTTGGACTGGAACATCACAGGATTATTCCAGGAGTTATTGCTGGAATAATTTACAATTTAATTATAATAAGACAGAAAAAGCTTATGGGTTGTATAGTTGCCCATGGAGTAACTAACTGGGGATTAGGTATTTATGTTCTAATGACAAAAAACTGGACGTTTTGGTAAGGGAAGCTTTTTTTAAAAAAAATCATAAAAATTTAATAATATAAATCTTGACAAGATTAAGTCTGTTTTGACATGACTACTGACTTGAGCTGGATATTATTTTTTTATAAAGTAATTTTAAAAAGTTTGAAATAACTGGGGAGAATAATTAGATTTGTATTCTAAAATAATTATACTGAGGTTTCCTTTAGACAAAGTTCACAATCCTTTGGTTTGTAATCTTTCAAAAAGATATAATCTGACCTTCAATATTTTAAAAGCTACAATATTTCCAAGAAAAGAGGGGCTTATTGTTCTTGAACTCTCAGGTACATTGAACGATTATAAAAATGGGATTAAATATCTTGAAGACCAGGGAATTTCTGTTAAAAATGCTGCCCATGAAATTGATCGGGATAATGATAAATGTGTACATTGCGGGGCATGTACAGCTGTGTGTCCCACAGAAGCTCTGTTTATAAATCGTCCTGAAATGGAAGTTATCTTTGATCAGACTAAATGCAGCATATGTGGGCTTTGTGTTAGGGCATGTCCTGTAAAAGCTATGCAGATATTACCCTCAAATGAAATTTTTTTCGATGAAACCTCTTAAGGCGGTTGCCATAAGTGGAGGAATAGATTCTGTTTTTACTGCTTATCTGTTAAAAAAAGAGGGGCATAATGTTGTTGGTGTCCATTTCTTAACCGGTTATGAAAAAAATTATCAAAGCTTTTTAAAGTCTGATTATGATAATGATAGTAAAGACCTGCCGCCTGTTGTAAAAACTCCCAAAGAAATTGTAAAAATTGGAGAGCAGCTTGATATTACGGTGAAAACCATAGATTGCAGCAGGATTTTCAAAAAAAAAGTTGTAGATTATTTTATAGATACATATAAAAATGGAAAAACACCTAATCCATGTATGGTTTGTAATTTTGTAATAAAATTTGATGTTTTATATAAATTTGCAGAGGCAATGGGGGCAAACTATTTATCTACAGGTCATTATGCAAGGGTAGTGAAAAACAGAAATCAGACCTATAGTCTTTTAAAGGGAGTTGATAAAACAAAAGATCAATCATACTTTCTTGCTTTTTTAACACAAAAGCAGTTGTCAAAAATTTCATTTCCTATGGGAAATTATTTAAAAAAAGATGTAATAAAAATTGCAGGGGAAAATAAAATTATACCTGATTTTAAAAAAGAGAGTCAGGATATATGTTTTATAAATCAAAATAGTTATAAGGATTTTTTTGAAACCTGCGATGGGTTTAATTATAAACCAGGTGAGATTTATGACATGGATAAAAAGTTTGTGGGTATGCATAATGGGCTACATAATTACACCATAGGTCAGAGAAAAGGGATAAACTGTCCAGGTCCTAAAGCTTATTATGTCCTTAAAATAGATGTTGAGAAAAATATACTTGTTGTAGGGTTTAAGGAAGACCAGTTTAAAAAAGAGTGTAATCTTTCAAAAATAAGCTGGATAATACCTCCTGTTATATCAGTAGTAAAAGTAATGACAAAGATAAGGTACAGGCATATACCTGCTGAGTCGCAGCTTATATTGAAAAATAATAATACAGGTCTGCTTAAATTTATGGAACCCCAAAAAGCGATAACTCCAGGCCAGGCTGCTGTTTTTTATAAAGAAGATGAGGTTATAGGGGCAGGGTGGATAGAATAGAAAATGAAAACTTATAAGATAACCTCATTGGGCTGTAAGGTAAATCAGTGCGAATCTGATGCAATTTCCAGGCTTTTAAATAAGGCGGGATTTGTCCAAAAAGATGAGGCAGAGACAGATGTTTGTATAATTAATACCTGTACTGTAACACAAAAAGCATCCATGCAGTCAAGGCAGGCTGTAAGAAGAGCAATAAGAGACTATCCTTCAGCTAAAATAGTTGTTACAGGGTGTTATGCACAAAGTCAGCCCGATGAAATATTAAAAATCAAAGGTGTTTATGATGTAATTGGTAACAGTCATAAAAATAAAATATGTGAAATTTTAAAATCTGATCACCCTTTTGAATCTCCTGGGTTGTTCAGGGAAGATATTTTTGGGAAAAGAATTTTTGATGACTATATTTTAACTTCTGTAAATAAAAAAACCAGGCCTTTTCTAAAAATACAGGATGGGTGCGAGGCGTTTTGTACATATTGTATTGTCCCTTTTACAAGGGGACCAAGTAGAAGTATGTCCTTTGATAAAGTTATAAAAGCCATTAAAAGATTGAGTGACCATGGTTATCAGGAGGTTGTTTTAACAGGAATTCATTTGGGCCGCTATGGACTGGATCTAAAGGACAAAACCAGTCTTTACAGGCTGCTTGAAAAAATAGATTCTGAAAAACTGATAAAAAGGATCAGAATAAGTTCCATTGAACCTAATGAACTGTCAGATGAAATATTAAATTTAATTTCAAAATCAGAGATAATATGTAATCATTTTCATATTCCCATTCAAAGTGCTGACGATGAAATTTTAAAACGAATGTCCAGACCTTATAATAGCTGCGATGTGTTAAAATTGATAAATAAAATAGTTGATCTTATGCCTGATGCAGGAATAGGAGCTGATTTTTTAATGGGATTTCCAGGTGAGACAGAGAGCTCCTTTCTAACAACCCATGAATTTATAAAATCTGCTCCTTTAACTTATCTGCATGTTTTCCCCTATTCTCCAAGGGAAAAGACCATTGCTTATAATTTTACAGATCAGGTTGATTTTAAAGTTAAAAAAATAAGATGTGAAAAAATTCGTATGCTTGGTGAAATTAAAAAAGAAATTTTTTATAAAAAGGCTATAGGAAAAAAAGACCAGGTTCTTATTGAAACATCAAATGATCAAAAAACAGGTATGTTAAAAGGTTTTACATCAAATTATGTAAAAATACTTGTATCTGGAGATGAAAAGCATAAAAACAAACTGACTTTAGTAAAAGTATTAAAATATGATGGTAAAAGTCTGTTTGGAACGGCTGAATAGCTGAGTAAACTTAATTTAAGTTTGCAGGACTGTATTCAGGAACAATGTCTTTTAACATATCTCGTATTACATTGCTGTTTCCTATAGTTGCCTGACTGATAAGTTCTTTAATATTGCCGTTTAATTTAACAGGGTTTTTATATTTTCCTTCAAGTATCATAATTTTTTCATGACCTGTTTTAACTATTCCTTCACCTTCGGTAATAAGCTCTTCGTAAAGTTTTTCTCCAGGTCTCAGTCCAACATATTTGATTTTAATATCAATATCTGTTTGAAGGCCTGAGAGTTGTATTAAATCTTTTGCCATATCATCTATTTTAATCGGGGTTCCCATATCAAGAATAAATATCTTGGCACCTGAAGAGCCGTTACTTATAGCACCTGCCTGCAGTATAAGCTGGCAGGCTTCATGTACCAGCATAAAGTATCTTGTTACATCAGGATGTGTTACAGTAATCGGGCCTCCATGTTTTATCTGTTTTTTAAAAAGAGGAATTACACTTCCTACACTTCCGGCAACATTCCCAAATCTTACTATCATAAATTTTGTTGTGGATTTATGATAAAAATCCTGGCTTTGAATAAGCATTTCAGCAATACGCTTTGATGCTCCCATGACATTTGTGGGCCTGACTGCTTTGTCAGTTGAGACAAAAACAAATCTTTTAACTTTATACTTCTTTGATATTTCAATAAGGTTTTGAGTTCCTGCTATATTATTCTGAACAGCTTTCCATGGTTGAATTTCAAGCATGGGAACATGTTTATATGCGGCTGCATGAAATACTATATCTATATCATTTTTTTCAAATACTGCATCTAAGTGAAGTTGTTTTTGTATGTCTTCTAAAACAGGAACTATTTCTATATTACTAAAATCGTGTTTTAATTCGAGCTCAATTTCATAAAGAGGGCTTTCTGCTCTTTCAAAGAGTAAAAGTTTTTTAGGTGAGAATCTGCAAATCTGCCTGCATAATTCAGAGCCTATGGAACCGCCTGCTCCTGTAACCATAATTGTATTATCTTTAATATAATTCCCGATTTTTTTTTGATCCAGTTTGATTGTATCTCTGCCTAAAAGGTCGTTATATGCAACATTTCTTATGGAGTTTATAGTAACCTTGCCATTTATTAACTCCCCATATCCTGGAATTGTTTTGAACTTTATTTTTGCATTATTACAATGATTGATAATAACTCTTATTTGCTTAGAAGTAGCAGAAGGAATGGCAATTAAAAGTTCATCTATATTATATTTTTCAACAAAGGTATGGATATTTTTAATTGAACCTAAAACAGGGTGTCCATGGATTGTCATGCCCTGTTTTAAAGGATTATCATCTGCAAAACCGATAATTTTATATTTTAAAGTGGAATTGTTTTTTATCTCGCGAAAAATTGTATTGCCACATGAACCTGCTCCAATAATCAAAAGATTTTTAACATCCTTCTTTTTTTCAAAATTTAATATTTTTATTTTTGAAATTAACGACGGAATAAGTTCTTTGTTTCCTGTTTTTTTTTCATAATATATTCTTATGAGAATTCTTGAACCGCTTAATGAAACAATGGTGATAAAGTAGTCTATTGTAAAGACAGATCTTGAAAAGCCTTCAAACCTGTTATTAAACAGTATATAAACAAGTATTAACAAACTGCTTATTGTTGAAGCCTTTAAAATATTTGATAAATCAGAAATCCCTGTGAATCTGAATATCCCTATGTAAAGATTAAACCAGTAAAATGTGGTCATTTTAATGAGAATTACAGTGGGTAATATCTGTTTATAAAGCAACCAGTCCGCACTAAGAATCTGATAGTCAAATCGTATTAAATAAGCAAAGTATAAAGATAAAGTTATTAAAACTAAATCAACACAAAAAATTAAAATAATATTTCTATTAATCCGGCTGGTCTGGAATTTAGATAAAGAGATGTAAAGAGGGTGCTGCATAAAATTTTTCATTTTAAGCCTTTGCAGATATTTTTAACATTTTGATAAATTGATAAAAAATATAGATAGATTTTTTTTAGAATTAAATTTTTTTATACTATGCCGGTTAGATAATTTATATATAAAAATATTATTACTGCTATCTTAATAATACAGCAGAGTTTCAATTTTCATTGAGACAGATAAATCTGTCATGTATATTTATATGAAACTCTGTCCAACAGACCGTAATCATGAGAGTTTCAATTTTCGTTGTGGCAGATAAATCTGCCATGTATGTTATAATAATATGTTTTTGCAGGAAAATATATCTATTTTGTTAAAATATTTTCTGAAATATAGAAAACGTAGAAGTATTAATGATATTTTTTAGCTTCATTAAACATAATTACATTTTAATATCACAATAATTTAAAAAAGCAACTATTTCTAATGATTTTTTTTAAAAACTACTAAGATCAGGTGTTATTAAAGATATAAGTTATGGAGATTATTTTTAAATTAGTTACTGTTAGATTTTATACTTTCCGAAATCCTGGGGACTGAGTTTTTCTAAATATTCTGCCCATTTTTTACCTTCTTCAGTTTTATCAAATATTTCAATTTCTTTTCCATTAACATCAAATTTTTCCAGTACTTTATTATCCACGTATATAGGAGCATTATATCTTATTGCAATTGCTATGGCATCACTTGGTCTTGAGTCAATGTCATATTTTAAATCTTTACCTGCAAAAAAAATTTTTGCAAAAAAAGTATTGTTGTCTAAATCGTTAATTTCAATTTTATCTATATTTATCTGAAGTTTATCCAGTATGTTTTTTATAAGATCATGGGTCATGGGCCGGTCAAAATTTATTTTTTGTATGGCTGTTACAATAGAGGTTGCTTCAAGTACTCCTATCCATATGGGAATGGAGTGCTCTCCATTGTCTGATTGTAAAATTAAAATAGGAGTATTTGAAGATGGATCAATGGTAAAACCTGCTATTTTGACTTCACGTAACATATTTTTATCTCCATTTTTTATATGAAACTCTGTCCAACAGACCGTAGTCATGAGAGTTTCAATTTTTGTTGTGGCCGATAGTGAATAACCATGCTCCGGCCATGCCGGTTATATGAAAGAAAGTAAAATTAATATATCTCTTTCATGATCTGTTGTGGGTACGCCATGGACGTTACTAAATATAAATAATTTTTAGCTTGTAATTAAATTCTGAGTGAGTTTGATTTAAAATTTATCTATGCAAGGGAACTCCTTTAAGGGAATTGTTAAAAGCTTTTTCTATTTTTATTTCTACAATATTACCAACTTTATAACAATCATTAAATTTGATATTATTTTTAACTTCAAAATTCACTATTTTATTTGACGAAGTTCTTCCAGTCCATTGTAAAAATCCATTTGATGATTTGGCTGTTTTTTGTTTTTTACTTAATCCTTCAATCAGTACGTGCTGGACAGAATTTATAAGGGCACTGTTTTTTTTTCTTGAGTATTTTTCCTGAATATCTAAAAGAGTGTTTAGCCTTCTGTTTTTCTCTTTTTCAGGTAACTTGTCAGGAAAAGATGATGCTTGCGTATTTTGTCTGTCTGAATAGCCAAAAACAAACAAGCCATCAAATTCCACCTCTTTTATCAACGCTGTTGTTTCATTAAAATCAGATATAGATTCACCTGGAAAACCAACAATAATATCAGATGAAATTGCAATATCAGGACATACCCTTCTAAGGTTATCAATTTTATTTAAATAATTTTCAACTGTATATTTACGATTCATTTTTTTTAATATTTTATTTGAACCTGATTGTACAGGAAGATGGATATGGTTGCATAATTTATCTAAAAGGTTAAAGGATGCTACAAGACCTTCGGTGAGATCTTTTGGGTGTGATGTTGTAAATCTTATCCTTTTTAGTTTAGAAATATCATTTACCATGGATAGAAGCCGGGGAAAAGAACACAGGTTCTCTTTTTTCCCGTAACTGTTTACATTTTGTCCCAGAAGTGTGATCTCTTTTACTCCTGAATTTACTAAATAATTTATCTCTTTTAGTATAGCATCCGGTTTACGGCTTATCTCCTTGCCCCTGACAGAGGGAACCACACAGTAGGTGCAGTAGTTTTCACAACCCCTCATAATAGTTATAAATTTTGAAACAGCCTGCTCTGGTACAAAATTAGTAAAATTACTGTTTTCATGAATATTAGAAGTAAATTGTACATCAATAATTTTGTTTTTTCCTGATTTAACTTTTTTTATAATATCTGGAAGATTAGAAATGGTATGTGTACCAAAAACAAAATTTACATGGGGCATTCTTGTGAAAATTTTTTCTTTTTCCTGCTGAGCAACACAACCGCCTACACCTATTATTAAGTCAGGGTTTTTTTTTTTTAGTTTATTAAGACGGCCAATAAAGCTAAATGCTTTTTCTTTTGCTTTTTCACGTATGGTGCAGGTGTTTATAATTATTAAATCTGCAGATTCATAGGAGTCTGTTTTGTTATATCCCAGAGATACAAGAGAAGATGCGATATTATCAGAATCATAAACATTCATCTGGCATCCAATGGTATTTATATAAAAATATTTATTTTTCATTTTATAAACTCTAAGCTTTTAATATTTGAAATATATATTCTAAAATTAGTAAAAGAGAACGTCCCGAAACATTTTTTTCTTTTATTGATCAAAATATCCATTGTAACACCATTGTAGAGTTTTACAGTTGCTTTAACCACTTTTTCTTTGAGAACAAAAGCTATTGATGTAATTTGATCAAAATCTATTGATATATCTGATTTACCAAATGTTCCAAAAACATTGGTTTTGCCTTCAATGGAAAAATTTTCAAGGCAAACAGACACGCCTGTTATGTCAACAAGGTTTACTTTAAAGTTTTTATCGGTTTTAGGAACTTTAACAGAGTTATATTTTCCAGAACTACCCATTCCTGTCAGTAAAATAAAAAATAAAATTAATATAGCAAAAGCGCTTGCTCTTTTCATTTATTAATCCTTTTCTTCAATAAGAAAGCTGCATCTTAAATCATCTAATATTAATTTGAAATCTTTTAAATCATAGGCAATAGTAATTGATATAATTCCTGCTTTTGCATTAATTGTTGTCAGTTGAGCCATGCCATCGTATGCTTCTATAATAAATTTTAAAAAACCAATGTTTTCTTTGTCTATCTTAAATATTTTTGTTATATTTTTCATAATTTTTTTTAATATATTATTTATTTTGTAAAAATTACTCCTGCTTTTTCAACAGCGTCCATT
>JASFBI010000297.1 GCA_030149595.1 Desulfobacterales bacterium | reverse complement strand
TGCAAAACATTATCCCCTGATATTACAATTACAGATCTTGCACAACTTTTAGATTATTTATAGAGTGTAGGATCAGAAATACCTGCTTTTTCAAACCCTTTTTTCCTTATAATACAACTATCACACTCGTTACAGGCAAGCCCGTCTTCTGAGGGATCATAACAGCTGTGGGTTAATGAATAATCAACTCCAAGACTAATCCCTTTTTTTATAATCTGCTCTTTTGAAAGTTTTATTAAAGGAGTCTGTATTTTTATTTTCCCTTTTTCTTCAACTCCTGCTTTTGTGGCAAGATTTGCCATTTTTTCAAAAGCTTTGATAAATTCCGGTCTGCAATCAGGATAACCACTATAATCAACCGCATTTACTCCTATAAAAATATTGTTTGATAAAATCACTTCCGCAAAGGCTAAGCCATAAGAGAGAAAAATGGTATTTCTTGCCGGAACATAAGTTACAGGTATTGTATTTAAAGAGACACTTTGTTTTGGAACATTAATTTTTTTATCTGTAAGGGCTGAACCTCCTATCTGCCCCATATCAATATTTAAAATAAGATGTTTTTTTACACCAAAAAGCTTTGCATTTTTTTTTGAAGCCTCTATTTCATAGCTATGCCTCTGTCCATATAAAAAACTAAGAGCATAGCATTCAAACCCGCAATTTTTTGCAATGGCTAAAACAGTTGTGGAATCAAGCCCTCCACTTAAAAGAACGACAGCTTTTTTCCTCATTTCAAACACCTCTATCCTTATCTGGCCAGATTATTTTATGCAGCTGAAGATTTAATCTTACATTAAGATTATCATTTTTTATCCACTCACACAATTCTGCCGGTGTAACCTTTTCAGCAGCCGGTGAAAATAAAATATTTGATCCTGGGATTTTAATATCATGTTCTGATATAATTTTTTTTGCATACAAATAATCTTCTTTTGAACTTATTACAAATTTTATCTGATCTTTTTGTGTTAACAGTTTTATATTTTCAAATCTGTTATTTTTACTTTCCCTGCTTGATGGACATTTAATATCAACAATTTTAATACATTTTCTGTTTATTTTACCAATATCCATACTGCCGTTGGTTTCAAGAAGAACTTCATATCCATTGTTTTGCAAAGTATCTATAAGATCAGATGTTTTATCCTGTATTAGCGGCTCCCCTCCTGTAATTTCAACTAAAGAGCAAGTATAACATGATATTTTATCTATAATCTGTTGAATAGATAAATCTTCTCCTTCATGGTATGCATAGACAGTATCACAAAACATACACCTTAAATTACACCCTGTTAACCTGATAAAAATACATGGGATTCCTGCATAAACAGATTCTCCCTGTATACTAAAAAAAATTTCATTTACTTTAATTGTCATTTTTTTACCTTGACCTGCTTTTGTTCAAATTTAAGGCAGTTCATTCCTGAATTTTTATACACATTGATACAAGGCAGTACTTTTGATTTAAAATTCATAATTCTGCAGCCATTGGGAAAATTTTTATCCCAGGTAATATAATAATGTTTACACCCATGACAATGTACACTGTTCTTTATAGTAGTTTTCAAGATTTTGTATCCGTATATAACATACATGGCAGATTTATCTGCCACAACGCAAATTGAACCTGCAACACTCTTTTTCATATATTTTGAAAAATTAAATAAACCCGTAAAAAATACACTATTTTAGTGTAATATCAATATCAAAATACATCCCGATATATCAATATAGAAATTATATTTATTGCTTTTTTTTAAAAAAACAAAGAAAATATGCTATAATTTATCATTAGTTTTTAGTAAATATTTTATTTAAATTTAAGAGAATAGTAAATTGGGAAAAAAAAACAATGCTACTTTAATAATGAGGTCATTAACTAAAAACAAGCAAAAATTTATCGCATATAATAATTTCAGAAAAAATATATTTTCAGAACTAACCCCAAAAGACAGTGATGTTATTTTATATCTCCTCCCATGGCTTTTAAGTATTAATCACTCGGCATGTCCAGGATATTTGCCCCAGACAAAATCACATTTTAAGATATACAATATAGACAACGATGAAAAAATTCGTTCCATGGAACCTGGTTTTAAAAAAAAATTTAACATAAAAAAAACTGACTCGCTTCTTAAAGTATCTCCAAAATATTATAGCATAGAAGGAGTCTATACCATAGGCAGTATTGGTACAGTAGGACAGACCTCAGGATCAGATTGTGATATATGGATCTGTTATAATAAAAAACAGTATAATAAAACAGCCTGGGAAAATTTAAATAAAAAATTAAATTTAATTAAAGACTGGATAGATTCAAACATTAAAATACCTGTATTTTTTTTTATTTCAGATATTAATGACATAAAAATTGGCCATTTTGGACAACTTGATATTGAAAGCTCGGGAAGCTTGCAGAAAAATGTATTAAAAGATGAGTTTTACAGAACATTTATATTAATTTGCGGAAAAATTCCATTATGGTGTGTATGTTATAATCCAGACAATGTATTAAGTTATGATCAAATTGCCTCTACTCTCGAAAAGAAAAAAGTTTTATATGGTCTTTATGATTTTGTGGACTTAGGAAATCTTGAGATTATTGAACAGGATGAATTTTTTGGTGCTGGCTTATGGCAGCTCAACAAATCTTTGCAAAAACCATTAAAATCTATTATTAAAATGCTTTTGCTCAGACTTTTTATTGATGTTTCAAATGAAAAACTAATATCCCATCAATTCAGAGAAAATATTTTATCAGACAAGAGTAACAATTTCACCGACCCTCTTATTTTCTCCATGAATTTTATTTTAAATTATTATAAAAATACAGAAAAACAAAAAACACTTGATTTTGTAAATATTTGCTTTTACTTGAGATGCGAATTAAATCCCAAAATCAAAACTTACAGTTTAAAAGTAAAACTTTATGAAAAACTTTTAAAAGATTTCCCAATAAACAAAATATTAAGAATAAAATTAGAAAATTTTGCCTCATGGGAGTATCAGTCTCAAATAGAAATGGGAGACAAACTTTTTAAGTTTCTTATTCAAATCTTCAGAGAAATATCAGACATATATAAACAGAGGCCAAGCAGAATCGATAAAAAAGAATTAACAATTTTAAGCAGAAAAATTGCAGCATATTACCAAAAAAAAACTTCCAAAGTAAATCTCTTGCTCAACCCTTCTAAAATTTTAAATATTTCCGATATTACCCTTATTTTAAAGGGCAATGTCTGGTCAGCATATATCAATAATAATAACTCAAATGATAATAACTCACTTATTTCAAGCACAAATATAATAAATATAATAGCTTTTTTAGTATGGAATAATATTTTTTCCAGCAGTACCCTGAGAATGAAACCCAACCACTCTTCAGTAACACTACAGGAAATCATTAATCTTGGGATTTGTATAAGAAATCAATTTGGTAATTACACTATTTTGCAAAATGAATTATCTGATTACATAGAAAAAGAAAAAGTAGTGAAATTACTAGTTGTTTTAAGTTTTGAACATTCACCATGGGAAAAAAACATAAATGATTTTTGTGTTATATATAAAAACAACTGGGGAGAACTTTTTGTTAAAAAAATCAAATCCTCCTTTAAATTAGCCGCTTTTATAAAAAAAATAAATCATAAATA
>JASFBI010000020.1 GCA_030149595.1 Desulfobacterales bacterium | reverse complement strand
TTAGTGTTTTTGATAGTGGGGCTGGTTTTGATGAGGAAAAATTTGGAAAGGATAGTGATAATATACTTTTTGATTATTTTTCCCAGGCGAATATATCTGATGTAAGAAAATATGGTGGGACAGGTTTGGGACTTGCTATATGTAAAAATATTATTGAGTTAATGGGTGGGAAAATCTCTGTAAAAAGTAAAAAAGGTGTTGGTTCTGATATAAGCTTTACAGCTAAATTTATGATGGATAGTAAGATTTGTGGTATAAAATATATATTTCCTGATTCATTAAAAAGAAAAGTTGCAATTGTTGCAGGTAGAAACTTAGCATCAAATATAGCTGTAAAACGAATGATAGAGTCATTTGGATGCAGAGTTAAAATAGCCGAAAGCGGAGAGGCTGTTATAGATATTTATAAAGGCTCTTTAAAAAGCCAGGCTTTTAAAATAGGTTTTATTTTTATAGATGTATCACTTTATAGCATGGACGGCTTGTCTGCTGCAATTAAAATAAAAAGAGAATTTGAAGGAGAATTATTACCTGTAATTATATGTAACAGTCAAAGGCAAAGAGATATTGTAAAAGGGAAAAGGTATGGTATTACTCACTTTATAGACAAGCCTGTTAAAAAATCCCAGCTGTTTGAGATTGTTTTAGATGCCTGCGGGTATAAAGCTTTAGATAAAAAAGAGAAGGTAGTGGAAAAAAAACTGATTAATGATTATGCCGGTATCAAAATTCTTGTGGCCGATGACGACCCTATCAGCAGTATGGCAGTGGCAGAGCTGTTAAAAGAACAGGGGGCAGTTGTATTTTGTGCAGCAAACGGACAGAAAGTGTTGGATTATGTAAAAAAAGAACCTTTGGATATTATTTTAATGGATATTTGCATGCCTATGATGAATGGTATAGAAGTTACTGAAAAAATCAGGGGAGAGTTATGCATAAGTGATATTTATATTTTTGCACTGACAGCAGGTTCGTTGAAAAGTGAAATAGACAAATGTATGAAAGCTGGAATGGATGGATTTATCTCAAAACCAGTGGGTAAAAAAGAGCTGTTTTCTATGCTTGACAGGCTGATTGATTCCAGACAAAAACTTAAACCAAAAGAGTTAAAAAAAGAGACAGATGTTGTTTTGTTTAATAATCTTAATAAATTCCATAAATTGCATCAGCTTGACGTAAAAAAAGGTGTAGAAAGGCTGGGAGGTAATTTAGATTTGTATGTAAAATTAATAGGTCAGTTTATTTCAGGCTATTCCGATGCAGAAAAAGAGATAAAAAAAGCTGTTGCACGTAAAGACTTGTTTTTTTTGAAAAGATATTTCCATACTCTTAGGGGACTGTCTGCAAATTTTGAAGCATTTAATATTAGAGATCTGGCTGAAAAATGTGAAATAGAATTTACATCCGGGGCAAAGTTTAATTCAACAGTATTAATATTTGATTTAGAAAAATGTATTAGAGATACAATAGCTGAATGTGATAAAATTATAGATCTGTATGATTTATGTAAAAACCTTAATTAGTGAGTTAACGATTTTTTCGTCTATGGAGATAAAATTATAGATATAGGAGATATGGTGAAAATTCTTGTGGCTGAAGATAATGAGGTAAACAGGGTTGTGATGGAAAAATATCTTGAATCTTATGGAGATATTGATTTTGCAGAAGATGGATTGACTGCTGTTGAATTATTTTCAAAAGCACTTGATAATCAGCCATATGACCTTATATGTCTTGATATTATGATGCCTGGAATGGATGGGCAAAATGTATTAAAAGCGATAAGAGCAGTTGAAGCGGGTAAAAGCATTTTTGGTATGAACGCTGTTAAAATTATAATGGTTACAGCTTTGACAGATAAGAGCAATGTTATGGATGCATTTAAAAGTCAATGTGAAGCGTATATAACCAAGCCGGTTGATAGAAATGTTCTTATCAAGCTTTTATATAACATACATGGCAAATTTATCTGCCACAAGAAAAATTGAAACTCTCATGATTACGGTTTGTTGAACAGAGTTTCATATAAAATTAAAACTTATTTAGTCCTATATTTTATTTGGTTAGTTGTGTGAATGAGTGCTGGATTGTTTGCTGATAAAGTTTAATTAACCTGATTTTTTAGCAGGTTTTAGACTTATATATATGATTTTTATGGAGTTTTTATATTGGAGAGAAAATGCAGGATAAAGATATAACAAAAAAAGATAATGATGTTTTTATGTTTAATGATGATGAAGATGTTGCAGCTGATAATAAAGAAAGCATGAAGGCTCCGTTGAAAATTATTATATCAGATGATGATGAAGAGGTTCACATAATTACAAAGCTTGTGTTAAATGATTATATCTTTGATGACCGAAAAATTGAGTGTATAAGTGCCTATTCAGGGGAAGAGACAAAGAGGCTTATAAAGGAGAACCCTGATACAGCTGTAATTTTCCTTGATGTTGTTATGGAGGAAGAAGACTCTGGCCTTCAGGTTGCTGAGTATATTCGGAAAGAGTTAAAAAATAATTTTGTAAGAATTATACTGCGTACAGGGCAGCCAGGCAAGGCTCCTGAACAAAAGGTTATAATGGAATATGAAATTAATGATTATAAGGAAAAAACAGAGCTGACAGCAAAGAAGCTTTTTACTGCGGTAACAGCAGCTTTAAGATCTTACAGAGATCTGAGGTCCCTTGATAAAACAAAAAGTGTAATGGAGTTAATTATTAAATCATCAGAACATCTTTTTGAAGTTAAATCTGTAAAAGAGTATATGTCGGATATATTTTCCAAGATTTTGGAAAAAATGGAACTAAACGAGAATGCTCTTTTTTTGAGATTTTCTGATGCAAAAAATCTGCCTGGAAAATTTTATGTGCTGACAGCAACAGGAGAATTTAAAGGAAGCATAGGTAAAAGTGACAGGGAAATATGCTCCAGTCAGGTTTGTGATAGTCTGAGAGCTGCTTTTAAGGAGAAGAAAAATGTTTTTATAGATGATGCTTATATAGGATATATACCATCTAAAAAAGGAGTAGAAAATTTTTTATATATAACAGGCTGCGGAAAAATGAGTGAGCTTGAAAAAAATCTTATTCAGATTTTTTCAACAAATCTTTCCATTGCTTTTGAAAATATAAATCTTGCAAGGGATATAGTAGATACCCAAAAAGATGTAATACTGGCTTTGGGGGAGGTTGTAGGGTCTTTATCAGTGGGAACAAATAATCATGTACGGCGTGTTGCTGATTATTCAGAAGTCATTGCGAAAAAATATGGTCTAAACCAGTCTGAACAGGAATTGTTAAAAGTAGCTTCACCAATGCATGATTTAGGCAAGATTGGTATTCCTGACTCTATATTAAACAAGAAAGAGGCATTAACTGAAGATGAATATAAAACCATAAAAAAACATAGCGGAATAGGCTATGATATTTTAAAAAAGTCACAACGTGAGATTTTGATTGCAGCAGGAATTATGGCACGGCAGCATCATGAGAGATGGGATGGGGGTGGATATCCCCAGGGACTTAAAGGTGAACAGATACATGTTTTTGGCAGGATAGTATGTTTGGTGGATGTTTTTGATGCTTTAATTCATAAGCGGCCATATAAGAAAGCATGGAGTATTGATAAGGTGAAAGATTATATTAAAAAAGAAAAAGGGTTTCATTTTGATCCTGACATGGTGGATATTTTTCTTGAAAATATTGAAGAGTTTATCAGGATAAGTAAAAAATATACAGAAGATGTCTAATAAAAAATGAGTTGTTTTAATAAAAAATATTGACCTGGCTTTATTAGAATGTTATAGCTCTCCTAAATTTTAATTAATGGAGGAGTGGCCGAGTGGCTTAAGGCGGCGGTCTTGAAAACCGTTGAGTATCAAAGCTCCGTGGGTTCAAATCCTACCTCCTCCGCCAAAAATTAAGGAGAGATGGCCGAGCTGGCTGAAGGCGCTCGCCTGCTAAGCGAGTGTGTGGTTAAAGCTGCACCGAGGGTTCGAATCCCTCTCTCTCCGCCATTATCTGAGTTTTTCTAAACTTCAAAACCATAAAACAGTTTAAATAATACCTGACAGGTTATTACAAAATTAAAATCAGGTTGTTTTTTCAAATTCATGCTGTTTTATCACTCTATTATATTTGTAAAATCATAATTTTTTTTTAATGAATAAAGATTGTAATATTTAAATTAGAATATTAGGGTACAAAAATGGAAATGGGTTGATTCTGTTTTGTTTATGATTTCAGATTTTGAACCTGCTGCATTATTTTATTAATTTATAGCAAAGGAGTTTGAAGTGAAAGAAGTTGTTATAGTTTCGGCATGTCGTACAGCCATAGGTGCTTTTGGAGGAACATTGAAAAACAGTGATGCTGCAACATTAGGCAGTATAACTATGAAAGAGACTGTTAAAAGAGCAGGTATTGATCCGGCTATTATTGATGATGTTCGTTACGGATGTTGCCTTGAGCCTGCTCAAACACTAAATGTAGCAAGGACAAGTGCTCTTTTGGCTGGTATACCTGATGCAGTTACTGCGGTAACAATAAATCGGGTATGTATTTCAGGGATGGAAGCTACAATATCTGGAATGGCTATGATTCAGGCTGGAATGGCAGATGTAATTCTTGCAGGTGGAGTGGAACATATGTCTGGTACTCCATACATTGTTCCAAAAGCACGGTGGGGCTGCCGTCTTCAGGATACAGAATTTGTTGATTCTATGATTCGAGGTCTTCATTGTGGATCCCATGTTATTCCTCATCCTGAGAGTGGTCCGGTAAACGCAGAAGAGGCACCTCTCTGTTATTTTAAAGGAAAACCTTATATTATGGGGCATACAGCAGAGTTTGTTGCTCAGCATTTAAATATAAGCAGGGAGGAGATGGATGAAGTTGCTCTGAGAAGTCATAATGAAGTTGAAAGAGCTAATAATGATGGATCATTTAAAGATGAAATTGTACCCATAGAGATTCCACAGAGAAAAAAAGAGGCATTAATTTTTGACAGGGATGAACACTTCAGGCCTGGAATGACTATTGAAAAGCTGCAGAAACTTCCACCTGCTTTTGTTCCTAAGATAGGCAAGGTTACAGCTGGAAATTCAAGTGGTTTAAATGATGGTTCTGCTGGACTTATGCTTATGTCTGCTGAAAAAGCAAAGGAGCTTAATATACAGCCTTTGGCTAAAATAAAAGCTGTGTCAAGGGGTGCTTGTCATCCTTCTGTTATGGGGCTGTCTCCTGTTCCTGCTGTAAATAAGCTTATGGAAGGTAGTGGTCTGAAAATAGATGATTTTGAACAGATTGAGGTAAATGAAGCTTTTGCTGCTCAGTATATAGGGTGTGAAAAAGAGCTTGGTTTGAATAGAGAGATCACAAATGTTAATGGGTCTGGAATTGGAATTGGTCATCCTGTTGGAGCAACAGGTGCAAGAATTATAGTATCTCTTATTTATGGAATGAAAAAAAGAGGAAAATCTTTAGGGCTTGCTACACTGTGTGGTGGTGGTGGTGTGGCTATGGCCTGTGCCATAGAAATGATTTAAATCTGTATAATCGTTTTACAGGGTGCTGCTGTTTTTTGTTGTGGCCCTGTAAAACAATTAAAGCGAGCTGTTATAAGCTTTTTCAGGTACGATTGATCTAACATTTAACAGATAGAGGTTTTTATTGTCGTCTGGTTTAACATGGGTGGAGGTTGATCTTTGTGCGATCAAGCACAATATAGAGCAGATAAAAAATATAATCGGGTCTGATGTGCTTTTTATGGCTGTGGTGAAGGCTGATGCTTACGGTCATGGTATTAGGGAGGTTGCAAGTTGTGCTGCAAGTTGCGGAGTTGATTTTTTAGGTGTAGCGAGAATAGATGAAGCAATAAAACTTAGAAAAGCAGGTATAAAGGAGCCAATTTTGATTTTTGGTTATACGCTGCCTGAATTTTATCCCTCTCTTATTGATTTTGATCTTACCCAGACTGTTTGTGATATAAAAACAGCAAAAAGATTATCCTGTGCAGGCCAAAAAAAAAACAGTCAAATTAAGGTTCATGTTAAAGTTGATACAGGGATGGGCCGTATTGGAATAGTTGTGTGTTCTTCTCTATATAGCGAGCTTATGGCTGTCATGAAGCATGGCCAGGCTGAAATTGAAAAAATAGCAGGATGTCCCAATCTTGACTTAACTGGTATTTACACTCATTTTGCAACCTCTGACGAGGCTGATAAAAATTATGCTGAAAAACAACTTGATCTGTTTTTAGATTTTACAGAACAATTGGGCAGGGCTCATATCTCTTTTCCTGTAAAACATGCAGCAAACAGTGCTGCTATAATAGATATGGATAGGAGTCACCTTGACATGGTAAGGGCTGGAATATCTATTTACGGTCATTTTCCTTCAAGGAGTGTAACAAAAAAAATTAATCTTGTTCCTGCCATGACTTTTAAAACCCGGGTTGTGGGGTTAAAAAAAGTTCCTGCTGGTTTTAAGGTGAGTTATGGCCATACTTATGAAACCATACGGGCTACTACAATAGCAACTGTTGCAGCAGGGTACGGAGATGGATATGGCAGAGTTTTTTCATCTGTCGGTCATATGCTTGTAAAGGGTAGAAAAGCACCTGTGTTGGGCCGGGTTTGTATGGATCTTACCATGCTTGATGTGGGAGATATAAGAGATGTGGAAATAGGAGATGAGGTGGTTATTTTTGGGAGTCAGGGAAAAAATCATATATCAATAGATTCTTTGGCACAAATGAAAAATACGATAAATTACGAGATACTTACAGGGTTTACTAATAGAGTTTCACGGGTTTATACGGGAAAATAAAACTAAAAATATTTTATTTTCTTGACATTGTGTGAAAATCTAAATATAGAGCAAAGTTATATAAATAGATTTTTTATAAAAGAAGTGGTTTAAATAACAGAAATTTTAAGATGACAAAAAAATGACCAGAAATCTCGTGCTGTTCACTGAAAAAAGAACAAATACAGCTATTCTAAGTATACTTCAACTGCTTCCTTAATTTGTGTTTAAAGATTTCCTTTACGAGATAATAAAGATAATAGTGATGATTAAAGATAACCAGATGGTAAGATTAAAAGGGGTGGGAGACAGTTTGTGGATTACGCTGGATCCTTTGCAGCCTATAGATGCTATACAAAAAGAGATGGATAAGCTTTTTAATCGAATGAAGCACTTAGCTGTAAATGCAAGAATAATTATTGATACTGGAACCAAAGATAGTAAAGATAAGAGTAAGCTTATACAGGAGCTGGGTTTTTACCTTAAAAAAAAATTTTGTGTTGGATATGTTTCTTCTCCTCCAAGGCAAAGAGTTGCAAATGAAGAAATAGCAAGAAAAAGGGATGTCCAGAGGTCATGGGAACACCATAAAAATAATGTTTTAATGCTGGCAGGGAGAGTTCGTTCCGGACAAAAGGTAGCAGCTAAAAACCATCTGCTTATTATGGGAGATGTTAACCCAGGAGCAGAAATTCAGGCAGCAGGTGATATTATAGTTATGGGTACTTTAAAAGGAGTGGCTGCTGCTGGACAGCCTGAAAATGAAGAGGCCATCGTTGCAGCACTTGCTTTTTCCCCATCTTTACTTAAAATAGGAGGTTATGTGGCAGGAGCTCCTTCTCTACAATCTGTGGGATCTGTGGAATTTGCACATGTGGAAAATGGGAAAATTATTGTAGAAGATTATCTTGAAGCCGGTTTTTTTGGGAAGCTGCCATGGCTGAAAGTTCGTTAATATTGCAGTTAGCGTAATTATTTGGGAATTGACTTTAAACTTGATTACATATGACAAGGTTTTTTGAAGAGTTCTTGTTGATAGGTAAAGAGTTAGATTTAAAAATGTATATTTTTTCTATTCCTGAAAATTGTGTAAATATGAGGTGAATTGTGGAAGGTAAAGTAATTGTTGTTACCTCTGGTAAGGGCGGTGTAGGAAAAACTACGGCAACAGCATCAGTGGGTGCAGCTTTGGCACAGACCGGAAAGCGGGTCGTGGTTGTGGATATGGATATTGGTCTTCGTAATCTTGATGTTGTTATGGGGCTTGAGAATAGAATTGTTTTTAATATTGTGGATGCAGTTAATGGTAAGTGCAAGTCTAAGCAGGCAGCCATAAAAGACAGGAAAATAGATAATCTGTTTCTTATACCAGCTTCGCAAAATGATAATAAAAACGCAATAACTCCAGACAAGATGGTTGAGTTTGTAAAAGAGTTAAAAAAAGAGTTTGATTTCATATTTATGGACTGTCCTGCCGGAATAGAACAGGGGTTTGAAAATGCAGTTGTAGCAGCAGATGAAGCATTGGTTATCTGTACTCCTGAAGTTTCAGCTGTACGGGATGCAGATCGTGTTATAGGACTTCTATATTCAAAATCTATTAATCCAAAATTAATTGTAAATCGTATTGTTCCGGAAATGGTTGAAAGGGGTGATATGTTAAGTCACAAAGATGTTCTTGATGTATTATCAATTGATTTGTTAGGGCTGGTTCCAATGGATGAAAGTGTTATTGTGGCTAGCAATACAGGAGTTCCAATTGTTTTTAACAACCAGTCTAAAGCAGGTACTGCTTTTAAACGTATTGGTTTAAGATTAGATGGTCATCCTGATCTTCCCATAGAGGTGCCTTCTGTTAAAAATAGTTTATGGAAAAAAATTGTTCAAAAATTTGCAGGTAAAAAATAGGGTGGATTTATGATTAATAGATTGATACAGAAGCTTTTCGGAAAACAGCCTGAAGAGAGCAAGGATATTGCTAAAAAAAGACTTAAACTGGCACTGGTATGTGATAAACTTGAAGTTTCTGAAGATATTTTAAAAAAATTACAAATAGATATTGTAACTGTGATTTCACGTTATTTTGAAATAGATAAAAAAGAGTTTAATATAGATATTCAAAGAACAGACGACTTGGCTTCACTTGTCCTTAATACACCGATATTAAGGACAAGAACAGATTGTTAGAGAGCCTTTTTTTATGTATAAACTCTTATAAGGTGAAGTTCCTCTTGATTTAACCTGATTATTTTTTACGAAAGACAGATACAGGGTACTACTTTTAAAAGTTCTGACCTTTTTATGTTTAAGTCAGTAACTTTTTCTTAAAGGGCGTGAGTGTTCCTCTGTTATTGAAAAAGGACACATTAAATATATATATAATGTTTTTACACATCTACTGTTTCTATCCACCCCATATCATCTGAGATATTTCCATATTGTAAATCCATTATGAATTTATAGAATTTACTGGCAAATTTACCAACTTTACCATCTCCCACATTAATAACTCTGTTTTCGTATTTTATTACACCTACAGGGGAAATAACAGCTGCTGTTCCTGTTCCAAAGACTTCAGTAAGGCTGCCTGATTTGTGAGCATCAAAAAGCTCATCTATACTTATTTTGCGTTCAATAATAGTTACGTTCCATTTTTTTGTAAGTTTAATAACAGAGTCTCTCGTTATTCCAGATAAAATACTTCCGGAAAGGGCAGGAGTTATAATTTCGTTATTTATTACAAAGAAAATATTCATGGAGCCAACTTCTTCTATATATTTTAACTCAACACCATCAAGCCATAGTACTTGTGTGTAGCCCATTTTATTAGCCAGTTCACCAGCATACAGACTGGCAGCATAGTTTCCACTTGTTTTAGCTTCTCCAAGACCGCCTCTTACAGCTCTTACATAATCCTTTGTTACAAGTATTTTTACAGGATTAAATCCTTCAGGATAATATGCAGCCACAGGTGATAATATTATAAAAAACCGATAGGTATCAGAAGCTCTAACTCCAAGATAAGGGTCTGTTGCGATAATGGTAGGTCTTATATATAAAGATGTTCCAGGGTGCTTTGGTATCCATTTTTTTTCAATGATAAGGAGCTGCTTTAAAGCTGATAAAGCAAAATCTTCGTCTATTTCAGGAATACAAAGGGCCCGTGCAGATTTGTTAAATCGTTTAAAATTGTCCTTTGGTCTAAAAAGGTTAATGTTTTTATTTTTAGTTTTAAATGCCTTGAGTCCTTCAAAAATAGACTGGCCGTAGTGAAGAACCATGGTGGATGGGTCCATTTTGATAGGCTGATAGGGTTCAATACGTGGATTATGCCATTTATTCTTTGGGTTATAATCCATATTAAACATGTAATCTGTAAATATAGTTCCAAAAGCAAGGTCCGATTCATCGGGATGTTTTTTTAGTTTATCTGATTTAACAACAGAAAGTTCCATTTTGCTAAACCTCCGAAGGTATTTTAAGAATTAAAATTTTGATCTGACGCAGAGATTGGTGAAAAAGATAGTTTCCGTCAGGGAGCTAACTAAAAAGCATAAGTCCGGTTGTCGTGTCCTTTGCTCTTTTTATGGGATCTCCTAAAAGTTCTGTAATATCTAATTCTCCTGCAAAAACAATAGTTTCTGAAAAAAGATGTCCGCCAAATATTTCGCTTTTATCATTTCCTAAAAGAATATGGGCATGTACAAAAGGTTTATTATTTTCTATGGTTACATTCCCTGTACAACTGATAATTTCAAGAGAACCCTCTTGTTTTTTTGTTGCATAAACCTGTTGTTTTTGATCATAAAGTCCAAAAACTGCCGAAGATACAGCTCCTATAATACTAAATGAAGCTGTATGAATTTTTTTATCTATACAAAAATCACTTACTATATGGAGAACATCACCTTTATGGGGCAGGCTTACCATAAAACGGCGACCTGCTTCATAAGAAAAATAATTTATTTTTTTCATAATAAGTCCTGGAACTTAAATATATATGTTTTTAACTTTTATCAAAAAAAAAGCTGCCTTAACAGCAGCATTTTTTATTATGGTAGGCACGATTGGATTTGAACCAACGACTTCTACCGTGTCGAGGTAGCGCTCTACCCCTGAGCTACGCGCCTTTATTTTGATAGGCGATTTAATACCAGTGATTTTAAGCTCTGTCAAGATAAATGGAGGGATATCTTGAAAGTTGAGTTGTCAGTCGTATATTTTAAATTTATTTGTATTATATTAAG
>JASFBI010000019.1 GCA_030149595.1 Desulfobacterales bacterium | reverse complement strand
GCGTTCCTCCGAAAAGATGAACAATATCATCAAAAAGGCTGGGATAGGTGTCTGCTATTTTTTTTATAGATTCTTCGCATCTTTTTTTAAAAAGAGAATACCACTCTTTTCCGCTTTTAAGTTCTCTGAATGAGAGCCATTTCTCTTTTGCAGAAACACCCTTGCTATAGAGAAGGTAATTTAAAAAAGTAACAGCCACCCATGAATTGATATGGATATCTGCTGAAAAATCACCATTTATATTAACGCTAAAGTCTTTGCCGAGTATTTTAAGTGTCAGACGGTTATTTAAAAAAACAGCTCCTGTTTTTTTGGCAATAACAGCAAAATCAATATTACAAATCTTGTCTTTAAGATTTTTTAGATATATTTCCTGATCGTTTTGTATGGTATTTTCATTTCTATTTTCGCTGATAAACTGTTTTATTGTTGTTTTATCTAATTTCGGACATTGGCCGATCTCTTTTTGTTTCATAAAAACTGCACTGGCAAAGGCAAGGCATGTTTTAAAACCGCACTCCATGCAGTTTGATTTATCAAGCAGCTTGAAAATCTCCATAATATTTTTTACTTTTGCCATATTGTTTTTCTTTTTTTTTTAGTTTCCCAATGTTTTTTCTATAACATTTATCTATAATTTATAAGACTATAAAAATCAAAAAGGCTCTTGTCAAGTGATTTGAATCTGGTATTTGTTTGTCTACATATGGTCATTGACCTGATTTGGATTTTTTACCCGGATTTGTTCACAACAAATCATAAAAGAGACTTATTAACTTTACGTTCTTTCATGATAAATCAGGTAATGAAATTACTTTATTTTTAGTGCTAACAATAATAACCTTTGGATATGAAAAACAAATTTTACTATTCTTACTTATTATGGAGCATACTATTTTATGAAAAGTAATTTTTTGACACACCAGAGAAGTGCCTTTAAAAAAAAATTGAAGAAAGGAGTTGATGTTCTTATTATAGGAGGGGGTATTAATGGGGCAGGAATAGCAAGAGATGCTGCCATGCGGGGGTTTAAAACCGGATTGCTGGAAAAAAATGATTTTGCATCAGGCTCAAGTTCAAGATCATCAAAATTAATACATGGAGGAATAAGGTATCTTGAACATATGGATTTTTCTCTTGTAATGGAGTCCTGTGCTGAAAGGGCTCTTCTTTTAAAGCTTGCTCCTGAGCTTGTAAAACCTGTGGAATTTTTAATGCCTGTTTATAAGAGTGATCGTTATGGTATGTCTCTTATGAATATAGGAATGTGGCTGTATGATTTTTTATCTTTTTTTAGAAACTACAAACTCCATAAAAAATTGTCAGCACAAAGTATTTTGCAGTATATGCCCAAAATTAATCCAAAAGGATTAAAGGGTGGATTTATTTACTATGATAGTCTTGTTAATGATTCAAGACTTGTGATAAATAATATTGTTTCAGCACATAACAACAGGGCTTCTCTTTTAAATTATTGTGAAGTTGTCAGGTTCCAAAAAGCAAGAGGTAAAATATCAGGAGTCTTTGCAGTAGACAGATTATCAAAAGATGAGTTTTATGTTCCATGCAAGACTATAGTTTCTGCTGCAGGCCCATGGACTAACAGCCTGTATCTCAAAATAGAAGGTGTTCAAAGGGAGCTGCTTTGTTTAACTAAAGGGATTCATCTTGTTTTTCCACGGGAAAAAATTCATACAAAAACTGCAGTTGTTATTATTTCCAATAATGATAAGAGAATTGTTTTTGTTATTCCCTGGAAAGAATATACTCTGGTGGGAACCACTGACACAGATTTTAATGATGATGTTGATAATGTGTATTCTAAAAAAGAGGATGTTTTATATCTTTTAGATATGGTTAACAGAAAGTTTTGCGGACTTTTTTTAAAACCAGAAGATGCAATAAGCTGTTATGCAGGTTTGCGGCCTCTTCTTATTTCCCAAAAAGATTCAAATGCTGTTTCAAGAAAGGATAAAATTTTAAGAAGCCCATCAAAAATTTTTATTGTTGGTGGAGGAAAGCTTACAACCTATAGAAAAATTTCAGAAAAAGCCGTAAACATGATAGCAGAAGAGTTATGTGGTGGATATAGACCTTGCCAAACAAAAAAAGTACCTTTAATGGAAAAAATTAAGTCACAGGAAAGTGACAGGTTTAATATTAATAAAGATGTGAAAAAATATTTACAGAGACGCTATGGAAACGGGTATATAAAACTGATTCAAATTATTAAAAAAAAGAGTGAAATGGCAGAAAAGATATATGAAAATCTCCCTTTTATTTTTGCAGAAATTGAATATGGAGCAATAAATGAACTGCTTGTACATATAAAAGATTTCTTCAGGCTCAGGACAGAAATTTTTTTAAAAGCACAGGACAATGGATTGTTAATGCTTGATAAATGTGCAGGGATTTTAGGGGAAAATCTTGGTCTGGAACAAAAAGAGATAAATACACAGATAAAAGAGTACAAACAGTTTGTACATAATAGTCTTAATTGTCTTAGACGGTAAAACATAGAAACAAGAGAGACTCTTTATGCAAAAGCCCCATGTCCCTATGCTTTTATATGGTTACTTATAGGGTTTGTCCCAGCCGTGGCTGTGGGGAACCCTATTGAAAAACTTTTTTTACAGCAATAACAGTGATTTCCTTTAAATTTTCCAAAGCTTCATCTGAAATATTTAACGGAGGCATCCAGTATACAGTATTTCCAAGGGGTCTTAAAAGAGCTCCGGCTTTTACAGCTTCATGATATACCATATAACCTGCCCGTTTTCCTTTTAGTTTCTCAGGTAATATCAGATCAGCTGCAACAACAGCACCAATACCTCGTATATTTGTAAAAACATCTGTTTGAGAAGTCATATCTTTAAATGTATTAAAAAATTTTGGAAAATTTTCTTCAACATTTTTAAATACTCCATCTCTTTCATATATTTTAATAGATGCAAGAGCTGCCGCTGCAGACAATGCATTTCCTGTATAGGTGTTTGAGTGCATGAAGGCTTTATGTGTTTCATAATCATCATAAAACAACTCATACATATCAGAAGATGTTAAAACAGCTGAAAATGGGAACCATCCAGATGTAAGCCCTTTTGAAAGGCATGCAATATCTGGCTCTATGCCGGCATGTTCACAGGCTAAGGCTTTGCCTGTACGTCCCATGCCTGTCATAATCTCATCGGCAATAAGGTATACATTTTTTTTACTACACCACTGGCTGAGCCTTTTCAGGAAATCAGCACTATATATGAGCATTCCCCCGGCACCCTGCACAACAGGTTCAAAAACAATTCCGCACAGCTTGTCGGCAACTGCATCCAGACTTTGTTCTATTTTGCTCCACATTTTACCGCAATTGCTCCATAGCGGATCATCAGTAGTATTAACATATGGAACCCTGATGTATTGAATCTCTTGCATTAAACCTCGATAGGGATCTTTATATAATCCAAGATCACTCAGAGCAAGAGTGAGTATTGTTTCTCCATGATATCCGTTTTTTAGTGCCATGAACTGATTTTTATCAGGACACCCTTTTATTACATTTGCGTGAAGAGCCATTTTTACTGCTATTTCAACAGCTGTAGACCCATCTCCTCCGTAAAAAACTTTATCAAGGCCAGGACTAAATGATGCCAGCTTTTTTGAGAGTTTTCTTATCAGAGAGTTGGAAGTGTTTGCGAGAATAACATGTTCAAATGCCTCCATTTGATCTGATACTGCTTTTTTTATTTCAGGATGAGCGTGTCCAAGTGATTTGCACCACCAGCTGGAGATGGCATCAATCAACTTTTTACCATCTTCCAAAAATAGATATTCTTTTTCTGCTTTTACAATTTCAATGGGCGGAAACTCTTCATAATCTTTCATCTGGCTGCAGGGGTGCCACAAATTTTTAATTTTTGGATTTCGCATTATTTTATCTCCTGTAAATGTTTAACAGTTCTATAACAGAACACTCTTTGCTTATCAAACAGTATAAAATAAACCATATTTTAAGGAGTGATCAGTTTGATTTTTAATCAGGTTCTGTTAAAGTAAAAAAATATAACTATTCGGCTTAATAAATGTAAAAAAATCGGTGGAAAAATGAAATATTCACAGGCAAAACAGGGAAGGGTTTTTGTAATAAGACTGGAAGATGGAGATATAATTCACAAAGAGCTGGAAGGATTTTGTAAAGAAAAAGGTATAAAAGCTGCTGCAGTAACAATTGTTGGTGGAGCAGATAAAAAGAGCGAGCTTATTGTGGGGCCTGAAAAAGGAAGAAGTGCAACCATCAATCCTATGAAGCACATACTTGATAATGTATATGAAGTTTCAGGAACCGGAACAATTTTCCCGGATGAAAAAGGAGAGCCACTTTTACATATGCATATTGCATGCGGCAGACATACAAAAACAATAACAGGGTGTGTACGTAATGGGGTAAGGGTATGGCATATAATGGAAGTAATTCTTTTTGAACTTGTAGATTCTTCTGGGGTTCGCTGTTTTAACTCAGAAATAGGATTTAGCCTGCTTATACCATAAATATTAACCTCTGTTTGCCCAAACTATTAAAACCATGGCATCTTGATTTGCGATTTCAGTAAATTATATATTGTGGAGAACATCTGTGTCTTATTAAACAATAAAGACTTTTCATTAATATATTTATTAAACAGACTGTTATAGATTAAAACCATGTCCTTTGATTAACAGTCTGTTTAATAACATCGGTGAATACCTTGGGATAAAATATTACCAGTGGCCATCAATGTTTGCTGCATCAGCAAAAGAGATCTTGCCCCCATTGAAACTTTCAACTGCCTGTCTAACGGTACCTGAAATATCATTAACAACTTTTACTCCTGCAGCATTTAAGGTCTTAAATGCATTTGGGCCACAAAAGCCTGTTAGTAAGGCTTCTACGCCTTTATTGCTTACCATTGCAGCAGTCTGAATTCCAGCACCTTTAAAAGCGTTTACATTTTCTGAATTATCCAAAATTTCAAACGCAAGACTTACCGTGTCAACTATAAGTATATATGCTGCCCGTCCAAATCTTGGGTCTACTTCTGAATCAAGATCTGTACCTTTGGAAGTAATTGCTATTTTCATTTTTCTAATCTCCTTTTTTTAAAGGAATTATTTACCACCACCACATACCTGGTCATCTGTAATTTCATTTAGTTTCCCGGCTATCATATCTTCTACAACTGGCTTAATTTCAGCTCTTTGATCGTCATGATATACATGTATTCCCACTTGTCTGAATCCTGCCAATGGCCTTGCTCCTATTCCGCCTACAATCAGAGTATTTACATTATGGCTGGCAAGAAAATTAACAGGAACCATACATCCTCCCTGAACATGCCCATCATTATTAAGTATTGTAATTTTTTTAATTTCTCCATTTTCCACATCAATAAAAGTAAATACATCACAGTGACCAAAATGACCGGCACGAGTTCCTTCCAATCCACCTTCTCCATTAGAAGGAACAGCTATTCTTCCGTTTTTCATAACTTCAACTCCTTTTTTAATTAATAATTATTTTTAAATATTGTTTCAGGTTGTCTGATTCATTTCAGGAGAATTTATAATATTAGTCCATATATTTTTAACAGCCTGATGGGTATTTGATTTTTTATCATATTCAAAAATTGTTTTACCCTGAACCATAGCTTTTGTAAAAACAGGATCAAAAGGAATATTTCCCAAAAAAGGTATATTTTGCTCTTTAACCAGTTTTTCAATGGCCTGTGCCTGTTTAATATTTAAATCAGACTTGTTTACACAAACCATTACAGGCACTTTAAAATAAGCTGCCAGTTTAATTGCTCTGTTCATATCATGAATTCCTGAAACCGTGGGTTCTGATACAATAAGCAGTGCAGTTGCTCCAGCAATTGAAGCAATAACAGGGCATCCTACACCAGGAGGCCCATCGGTTATTATCAAATTCATCTCTTTTTCTTCAGCAAGTTTTCTTGCCTCTTGTCTGACAAGAGCCACCAGTCTTCCTGAATTTTCTTCAGCAATACCTAATCTTGCATGGACCATAGAACCAAATCTTGTATCTGAAATATACCATTTTCCACAAGTCTTAATGGGAAAATCTATTGCGTTTTCAGGACAAAAATCAACACAAACTCCGCAACCTTCACACCCAATTTCGTCTACTTCAAAATTATCTTTAATTGCCTCAAATTTGCAAAGGTCTATACACAAACCACATTGGTTACATTTTTCATGATTAATTATTGCAATACCTCCACCTAAAAAATCTGTTGTCTGTTTTATATCCGGGGACATCAACAGATGAAGATCTGCAGCATCCACATCAGCGTCACATAAAACTCTGTTTTTAGAAAGTGCTGCAAATTCAGCAGTAAGACTGGTTTTACCTGTACCACCCTTGCCGCTTAATATTACAAGTTCTTTCATTAATTCCGCCCCTCTTTTACCAGATCTTTAATAGTACTATATAATCCAGCAAATTTCTCTTTCCATTCAGGTATCTCATCTACAATCATTTTTCCCCGTGAATATATCTCGGCTATTTTTCGATCAAATGGTATCTCAAGAAGAATTGGAAGTTTCTCTTTTTTAGCATAATCATATACATCTCTATTGCCTATATCTGAACGATTAATTACAAGACCGCATGGAATATCAAGAAGCTTTACGGCTTCAACTCCTAATATTAAATCATGGAGACCAAAAGGAGTAGGTTCTGTTACCATTACAACAAAATCTGTATTATTCATTGCTGCTATAACAGGGCAGGACGTTCCGGGAGGAGCATCAATAATATTTATAAGGTCTGGTTTAAGGTAAGACCTGACTTTTTTAATTAAGGGTGGTGACATTGCTTCACCAACTCTAAGGAGACCATGAACAAATTTAATTTTACCAAAACTACCCTGTTCTACAACACCAAGCTCGCGGCCTGTTTCGGTAATAGCATTTTCCGGACAGACTGCAATACATCCTCCACAACTATGACATAAAGCAGGAAATGTCAGTACTGTTTTACCTACAATAGCAATTGCTTTAAATCTGCAAATTTCTTCGCATTTTTTACAAAGGGTACATTTCTCTTCATCTATTTCAGGAATCGGTGTATATATTGTTTCTGTTTTATCAATTTCCGGCTTAATAAAAAGATGTACATTTGGTTCTTCTACATCACAGTCAAGAATCTGAATATCTGATTCAAGAGATATTGCCAGATTAGTAGCAACAGTAGTTTTCCCTGTACCCCCTTTTCCACTTGCAATACTTATTATCATTATTTTGCCTTTTCTGTAAGATTCAATATAGTTTTTAAATGGTCAAACAGTTTTATTGCATCTTTTTCCCCGGGGTTTTGGGGAATTTGCATTAATATTCCCAGCCCTTCGCTTGCTTCATGAAAATCATCAGGAGAAAGAGAACTTACTGCAGCACAATTAAGCATTGGGTTGAATAATATTAACTCTTTAATACATTTAATTCCGTTTGTATCTGCAAGTTTTTCATCCGTAACAATCAAATCAAATTTATTATTTTTTAATATAGCAAGGGTATCTTTGCAGGATTCAACCCATGTGATTTGAGTATCATATTCTTCAAACCCTGTTTTAAAATCAGATAATGAATTTTTGTTCGGGCTCACAAGTAATATGTTAATCATTTATTTCTCCTTAACAACTCCTAATAGCATTAGCATTAAGACAGATAACCTGCCTAATTTTCTGACAGAAAAACTCCCATCTCGGCTTCTGATAGCAATGGCAATAATTTTTTACCAGAAACCGATTAAGGAGTGTCATATAAACTTAATAAGTGCATACAAAGTAAATTATAAAGTTTTTTCAAGATCTATAATTTTTTTATTAATTTTTTCAAGCATTAATTTAATAGATGCTGCTTCAGACTTAAGTGTATTTAATTCATCAGGTTCAATTTTATTATAAGCAGGAGGGGTTTGCAATGCATTTTCCATGACTCCCCGTCTCATACCCATTCCTGAACCATCCCTGAATCCGCGTGAAAAGCCCATACCCCTGCCAAAACCAGCTCCAAAATTAGTTGGTGTTCCTGGTTCCTGATTTAAATTACAAACTCCTCGCCTGCCACCTGTCATAGGCCCATTACCCATAGGCCCTGTTCTATTTAATCCCGGCATAATAAATACCTCCTTTATAAAAACTTATAGTTTCTACATATTAACTCTTTTCCCTGTCAAACTTACTTGCTATTTTGTCCTGCTCCCTGCCCGGTTCCTTTGCCTGCTCCCTGTCCAGCTCCTCTTCCTGCACCTTGTCCCGTTCCTCTGCCTGCACCTTGTCCCGTTCCTCTGCCTGCTCCCTGCCCGGTTCCTCTGCCACCTTTTCCAGATTGACATCCTCCGCCATCTTTGCACCTACCACCACCCTTACCTGTATTTTGACTTTGTATTCCTCCTCCTTTATTTCCTTTAGGCATAGCATCCTCCTTTTTGTTTTTTAAACAAGCATTGCGATTCCTTGTTTTATTACGTTTCGGATTGCATCCTGGCATTAAAAACGTTGAAATAACCCGTTTTTCTTTTACATAAGATACAAGTATGTCTTCTATATTGCCGCCAATAAAAGGAATCAGATTAACTCCGCTATCTTCAATTATTCTTGCCGGTATTTTTGAAATGGCTCCACAAATCAAAACATCTATTTTCAGATTGATTAGTATGTCTGCCAAGCAGAAAATTATCTTAGGATTAAAAGCTTCATAACGTCTGGATATAATTTCCGTATTATCAATATCTACAATAAGAAGCATTCGTGTAGAATTAAATACAGGTGATATTTTATCTTCCCAAGCAGTAAATGCAACTTTCATATTAAACCTTCTCCCTTTGGCTAAATTATAGAGCAAGGTTCATACCAGATAAAAAAATAAAAGAGTTGGTGTATTTAAAAGATAATATTTACAGGTAGTTAAAATAATGAATATAGGTGGATTATTTTTATAAATTGACTAAAAGTGATTATCGTGGTGCATTTATGCAACACAATCAAGTGCAGGACTGCATAGATAGTTATTTTTAACTTTTACATTCAAGAGATAAACAACTTTATATGAAACTCCGTTCAACAGACCGTAATCATGAGAGTTTTAATTTTCGTTGTGGCAGATAAATCTGCCATGTATGTTATATTGTAATATCTCAAAAAATATGTGGCAAAAGTAAAAAAAGAGGTGTGGTTGCGGGTAATTATTATAATAAAAAATCTATGCTAATATAGAAATTTTACAAATTACAATATGGTTTTGTTTTCCATCTTCTATGCATCCAAAACCACTGATTCAGATTGCACCTTATCTGGTTTTCAATAGCTTTAGTATAGTTTTGAGTATTTATTTCAATATTTTTAACTTTATCATTTGTTTCAACAAGTGAAATCTCATTTAAAAATTGTACCTTATAGCCATTTTTTGTTCGTATCAAAAAAACAGGAACCACAGGAGCTTTTGTTTTTAATGCTATCAATGCAAGACCTGTAACAGTACATGCTCTTTTTCCAAAAAAATCCACAAAAACACCTTCATACCAGTCCACATTTTGATCCAGTAAAATGCCGACTGACTCTCTATTTTTTAAAGCTTTTAATATCTTGCGCATAGATTTAGAAGATGGAACAGGTTTTGATCCAAATCTTGAGCGGATATTTACCATTAAATTTTCAAGGGGAGCGAAATCCAAAGGTCGGTAAAGAACATTTGTTTTAAAACCCAAACTGGAAATAGCAATGGATAAAAGTTCCCAGTTTCCAACATGAGCTGTCAGTAAAAGTACGCCTTTCCCTTGATTTTCAGCATTTACATAATTTATAAACCCTTCAATTTCACAATGTTTTTTAAAACTATCGCTGTTTTGCCACAAAGACCATGATATTTCAAAGAAAATTAAAACCGTATTATAAAAAACATCCATGGCATTTTTTCTTAACTGGTATATACTAATATCTTGTGGGTAACCATAGGCAAGGCTTTCCATAACTACTCTTTGATGTTTTTTATCCACATAAAAAAACAATATGGCAATAAACTTTGCTATTTTTTGAGATACACCAAAAGGGATAAGACCGACTGTTTTTAAAAAAAAATATAAAATTTTATAAATTAATTGCTCATAAAAGTTCATTTAGATAAAATATTTTCCTTCTGCTTATGTAATTCTGTTTTTTATAAATTTCTCAAAACTTTTTGTAAAACTGTCAAATGATATTTTAACACCCATTATTACAAAATCAACAGAAGGTTTTATCATCTTTTTTATTTTAACATAATCTTTTTCAGTAGTTACAATAAAATCAATTTTTTTACCGGCTCTTTTTAAAATCTCATCAATATCATCATCTGAATATTGATAATGATCGGGATACTCCATATAACCTGCTATATTACATCCTGAATTTATTATTGTATACCTGAAATCACTATTATCTGCAATACCGGAAAAAACGAAAACACTGCTGTTATTTAAACTCAATGCACCATCTTTATTAAAATTTTTAAAAGAGGAGTCTGTTCCTTTTATAATTTTCTTTATATATGGCTGGTGAACTGACTTAAATACACTGTAATGAGTTTCCATATAATTATTAAGCGCTTCACTTTGCAGTAAACTTGCTTTATCTGACCTTGTAAATATAACAACATTAGCTCTGTCTATTGCTGATAACGGTTCCCTTAAAAGACCTCTCGGTAAAACATAACCATTGCCCACAGGCTTTTGATAATCAAACAGCAGTATATCTAAATCTCTTTTTAACTTAATATGCTGAAATGCATCGTCTAAAATAATCACATGGGGATTAAATTTTTTTATTGCCATTGAGCCTGCTTTCAATCTGTCTTTTCCCACGATCACCGGAACTTTACTTAAACTCTCTGCTT
>JASFBI010000296.1 GCA_030149595.1 Desulfobacterales bacterium | reverse complement strand
ATCATGAGAGTTTTAATTTTTATTGTGGCAGATAAATCTGCCATGTATGTTATATTAAAAAGCTACGATAAAATAACTTTCAAATATGCATCATAGTTTTAAAGCTTTTTGGAAAAACTTCTGTTTAATAATTTAAGAGGCTGAATTTATTATAAATCAAAAGCAATGTCAATTGTGTAATAGTAGCTTTTTGAATTTTATTTAACTTGACAATGAATCTTATATAACGGTAAATATAAAAGATTTTATCTATATTATAAAAATACAGATAAAAAATTATTTACAGGCTGGTAAAGAGTAAAACTTTTTTCAGGTTCTAAGAGAGAAAAATTATTTTTATTAATAGATACATGTTGTGGTCTTTAAGAGGATAGAAAATAATTTTCCAATTTAAAAATCTGAATACATTACTGTTTTGCAACAGCTTGTTTTATGTTCCTTGCTCTGGTTATTTAACTTTATATTATATCAGGGCTTTATTATCCGTAAGGAGGTTGTATGAGAAGGTATGAAACTATTTTTATCTCTGATCCTGATATTTCAGAGTCTGATCGAAAACAGATTTTTGCAAAAACTAAAGAACTTATTGATCAACAAAAAGGGCTGCTTATTAAATTTGATGAGTGGGGTTTAAAAAAGCTTGCATATGACATAAAGAAAAAGAATCGTGGTTGTTATGTTTGTATGGATTATTGTGCTGATGCTTTTACTGTTCATGAAATGGAGCGTGCTTTTAGAATTGATGATAAAGTAATGAAGTACATGACAATCCTGTTAAAGAGTAATGTGGATATTGATGCTGTAAAAGAGGAGATTGCGCAAGCTGAAGCAGAACAGGAAAGTCTTGAGAATACTGATTTGCCTGAAAAAACTGATGCAGATGTGAGTAAGGACACAGTTAAAGAAAATCCTGATAATCAAGAGGACTAATGTAATGGCTTATAAAAGAAATACGAAAAAAGGGAATAACGGTGGAAGTAAAAAAAGAGTTAATTACAGAAGAAGAATTTGCAGGTTTTGTGCAGATTCAACTCTTGAGATAGATTATAAAGATTTTCGTTCTCTTAGATACTTTATAACTGAAAGGGGAAAAATAATTCCCAGACGTATATCAGGAACATGTGCAAAACATCAAAGAGAGTTGGCTGTTGCCATTAAGAGGGCCAGAACAATTGCTCTTTTACCGTATATTGGTTCTATGGAAAATTAATATTTGATTGTTGAGTTAAATATAGGTTTTTATATGAATGAATTTCATTTGCCTGTCTTGCTATCAGTTGGCTTGTGAAACTATTTAGAAGAAAATCTATACTTTGCAGCTCCAAATAGTAAAAATAAAATTTTATATGTAAAAATTATAAGAAATAAGGGGTTAAGGAGATAAAATTGTGATGGAGCCTGTTTTGGAAAACAGTTCAAAAGAAATTATTTCCGGAATAGCTATTAACATTATTCTTGTCGCCATTTCCTTGTTTAGTCCTGTACTTGCTGTTTTGTGTCCGTTTTTTATACCATTGTCGGTTTTATTTTATCGGATAAAATTAGGCAGATATGCTTGTCTGGCAATGCTTTTTGTAACAATAGCAATGCTCTGTTTTTTTTTCGGCAATCTTTCATTCGGTTTGTTTTTTTTCGGGGGATTGTTTTTAACAGGTTTTTTCTTGGGAGAATTTATTCTAATGAATATGCCTGTTGAAAAGGTTATTTTCTATGTTTGTGCTTCTATGGCTGTGGCAGTTATTTTTTGCATGATGGCTTTTAGTTTAATTACCGGAAATGATATAGTAAATTTGATTTCTGAGCATATTGCAATGTCCCTTAATGAAGTTATAAATATATATCATGATATTGGAATAAGCCAGGAGAATATAGAGATTGTTGAAGCTTCTTTTGAAAAGGTTCAATATATACTTGTTAGTATTATGCCTGCGGTTTTTCTCTGTTTTGTGGTCTCTGTTTCATGGATAACACTTCTTTTTGCAAGGATTTTGTTTAAAAAAAAGAAGCTGTTTTTCCCTGAGTTTGGAAAGCTAAATTGCTGGAGGGCTCCTGATTATTGTGTGTGGTTTGTTATAGGTTGCGGGCTTATATTTTTTTTGCCGGACAATGGGTTAAAGATTGTGGCACTAAATATGATATTGATTTTAATGACTGTATATTTTTTACAGGGTATTGCCATAGTATCATTTTATTTTGAAAAAAGAAAAGTACTGCGTTCTGTGAGGTATTTTTTGTATTTTATACTTGCTGTACAGCAACTTGCCACTATTTTAGTAGTATTTTTGGGTTTTATTGATATATGGGTAGATTTCAGGAAATTAAAAGCAGAGGAGTAATCCTGTTTTTTTTTATAGTTTTTTACCGGTTCTATTATGCTGATAACAGAGCTGGTATTTATAGCGGAGGTAATAATGAAAGTAATATTAAAAGAGACAATAGATTCTTTAGGCATAATCGGTTCGGAAGTTGATGTTGCTAAGGGCTATGCAAGGAACTATCTTCTTCCTCAGGGAAAAGCTGTTTTAGATACTCCACAAAATCGGAATATGCTTGTACATGAAAGGGTTAAGTTTGAACTTCAAATTGCGAAAGAGAAAAAAATAGCAGAAGAGATGGCAGAACGTCTTAAGACTGTTGTATGTAAAATTCCTGCTAAAGTAAGTCATGAAGATAACTTATATGGCTCGGTAACTGTAAACGATCTTGTTTTAGCTTTAAAAGCTCAGGATGTTAATATTGAAAAAAGAATGATTCTCCTTGCATCTCCCATAAAACAACTTGGAGTATTTAAGGTTCCTGTAAGGGTATATAAAGAAGTTGAGCCTGAGATAACCATTGAAATTGTGGAAGAAAAATAGCTGTTTTTTTTATTTTAATGAAGTATGATTTCTAAATAGCCTGGATTTTTTAAATTCAGGCTATATTTTTTTAAAAAAGGAAATTAAGGTGGAAAATCCAAAATCTGATCCTCTTTTATATAAACTGCCTCCCCAGAACATTGAAATGGAAGAGGCTGTTTTAAGTTCAGTAATATTAGACGGCAGTATTTTTGCTGAAATTGCTGATGTTGTAGTTGCTGAGGATTTTTATAAAACATCCCATCAAAAAATTTTTAAAGCTGCTGTTAGACTTTTTAATTCGGGTGAACCCATAGATCTTCTTACTTTAACAAATATTATGAAAGATCGGAAGGAGCTTCTGGATGCAGGAGGTGCTGCATATCTTGCAAAGCTTGTAGGGACAGTTCCTATTACTCCTAATCCCTCTTTTTGTGCAAAAGTTATCCATGAGAAAGCTCTTTTGCGTAAACTTATTGGAAATTCAAGTAAAATTATTTCAAAATGTTATGATAATGCTGGTGATGTTACAGAGGTGTTAGATTATGCCCAGAGCTGTATTTTTGAAGTTGCAGATAAAAAAAGCAGTCAGGATTTTCAGTCTATTGGAAATTTAGTTATAGATAATATTGATATGTTAGAGGAGAGGCAGAGGAACAAGTCTTTGCTTACAGGTGTGCCTACAGGTTACAGCTATTTTGATAATTTAACATCAGGTTTGCAGCCTTCAGATCTTATTATTCTTGCTGCACGGCCAAGTATGGGTAAAACAGCTTTTGCCTTAAATATAGCAAGAAATGTTGCTGTTTTAGAAGGTGTTCCTGTTGCAGTTTTCTCCCT
>JASFBI010000295.1 GCA_030149595.1 Desulfobacterales bacterium | reverse complement strand
GGAAAAACTGCTTGTTAATTACATTATCTCACATAAAGAGAGTAAATTTACAGAAAATGCAAAAAATAAAATCAAAGAGATAAAAAAGCAGATACATGAAAAAGACTATAATACTGTCTTAACTGTTATTAATAAACTTCCAAAAGATAATATGTATGAATCAAAAGCAAATACAATCTATGGAAATTATATCAATAAATATCCTGATGATCCCAAAAGTGATATATTCAAACAAAAAATGTCTGAAACATATCTTATTAGTGATAAATATGATTATGACAATCTGGAAGCTGTTAAGAAAAATGATTTTTCTAAAAGAGTAAATTTATATAAAGCTTATATTCTCAATCACCCCAGCGGCAAATATTCTATCAAAGTCAAAAATTTATTATCTGAAGTACAAAATGGATATTATAATGAAATCAAAAGCAAGATTAAAAAATGCATTCTGGAAAAAAACTGGGACTCCTGCATAAACGCTTGTAATGATTACCTTTTACACTTTGACAACTCAAAATATAAAACTACCATTATAACTTATTTAAACAATCTTAAATATAAAAAAGCATATGAAGCATTATATATAAAAGCAAAAGAAAAAGAAGAAAGAAATGATATAGTTAACGCAAAAGATATTTTATCCAATTATTTAGAGTTAAATCCAAAAACCACTGAAAAAAAAAAGATTTTATACGAAATAAAAAGAATAGGGTTAAAAATCAGCTCAAAATATAGATGGGAACAAACACTTACCTATACTATGAATTCTGCTAATTCTATTTCAAACAGAATAAAAAAAATTGAAAAAGCAATAAGAGAGGATAAAACCGACGGAAACTTGCAGATGGCAAAAGAGATTCTAAAAGATCTTCAAAACGATAGAAAAAAAATTCTAAAAAAAATAAAAAATAAAAAAAATAAAAAATACAGGGAAAAGCAAAAATTAGCTAAAATCAGACAGGAAAAAAAAAGAGTTGAACTTGAAACAAAAAAAGTTGCTGCCCTTATAAATAAAGCAAAATCACGCTATAAAATCAGCAATAACAACACCACGGTTATTGATACAAAAACAGGCCTTATGTGGTGTCTTTTAGACTCTCTTGCTGACTTAAACAAATGCATAGACTATGAAACATCTGTTTCATATGCAAATAATTTAAAAACCGGAGGCTATAGTGACTGGAGGCTGCCCTCAACCAGTGAACTTGTCGTAATATATAAAAACAGACCTTTTTTCCCAAAAACCAAAGCAGCATGGTACTGGTCATCTGAAATGTTTTCAAAGGGATGGAATAAAAAAGCAAATATAGTTACAACAAATCAGAACATCTATACAAATAAAATTAAAAAGCAGCTGAATCAATGTGGCTTTGTAAGAGCTGTAAGACCATAAGAGAATATAAAATATCTTGTATCAAATGAGTATTGCTACAAGATATTTATGTTTTTCCTAATAAAAATTTGCTTATTTTGATTGTTCCACTTATCATCTAAACATTAATTTAAACAGCAATAAAATAATTTTTAAAATTAAGAATAACTTCTTAAGAATTTTCATAATGATTTCAATTATAACTTTAAATCTCAGATTCGGGCTTGCAGATGATGGGAAAAACAGCTGGAATAACAGGAAAAAAATTTTTCCTCATTTTTTAAACGATTACAGTACTGATTTTTACTCTTTCCAGGAAGCAAACAGTTTCCAGATTGATTTTTTACAAAATAATCTACCTGATTACCAGTTTATAGGCAAAAAAGACAATACCCCAAAATTTTGGCAAGATAATATAATTTTTTACAAAAAAAATTGGACATGCATTAAGCAGGATCATTTTTTTTTATCCCATACCCCTGATATCCCAAGCCGTCTTATAAACAGCAAGTGGCCCAGGCAATGTACTATGGGGTTGTTTGAAAAAAAAGGAGTAAAACTTATCTGCTTAAATACCCATTTTGATTTTGATGAAAATATTCAGGCTCAAACAGCTGAATTTATATTAAAACGCATGTCAGGTTATCCTTCATCATGCCCTGTTATTTTAACAGGGGATTTTAATGCAACTCCCATGTCAAAATGTTATCAAATCTTTACAAAAAACAAATATTTCCCCTTTAAAAATACATTTAATGCTCCATTTCCAAATACACACCACGGATTTACAGGAAAAGGGGCAAGAGGTCATATAGACTGGATACTATACAGAGGAAATATTATTCTTCAAAACAGCATGATTATAAAAAAAAGTTTTAAAGGCAGATATATTTCTGATCATTTCGCCCTTTTAGGAATCTGGACAAAATAACTCTCTCAATAGCGTTCCCCGCAGCCACGACTGAGACCAATCCTATAAGTAACTATAAATTATCGGGAAAAATAATTTAGTTACTTGAGAGAGGCTGTTAAAAAATAAATTTAATCCGGAAAAAATACACCGGGGCAACCTGCCGTTAAATTTATTTTTTTGGATATCCAATTCCCATTAGAGCTTCACGCATTTCATCAATTGTTGAAGACTCTTCTATTGTTGCAGGAATTTTAAAATCAACTCTATCTGCAATATTTCTTATTGTTCCCCTTAAAATCTTTCCGGATCTTGTCTTGGGCAGCCTGTCTATTACTGTCGCAGTTTTAAATGCAGCAACAGGACCTATCCTTTCTCTAACCATTTTAATAACTTCTCTAACTATTTGGCTATGGTCTTTTGTAACTCCTTTATTAATCACAAGCATACCAATGGGAAGCTGGCCTTTTAATTGATCATAAACACCGACTACCGCACACTCAGCAACATCTGGATGATCTGCAAGAACCTCTTCCAACGCTCCTGTTGAAAGCCTGTGTCCTGCTACATTTATAATGTCATCCGTTCGTGCCATTACATAAACATAACCATCTTCATCTATATAACCAGCATCTGATGTTTCATAATATCCTGGAAAGTTGTCAAGATATGACTCTTGAAATCTTTTATCATTCTGCCACAAAGTCATAAGTGTACCAGGAGGCAATGGCTGCTTTACCACCAATGCACCGATCGCACCTCGCTCCACCTGATTACCAACCATATCAACTACCTCTAAATTCCAACCTGGAACTGCTTTTGCGGGAGATCCGTATTTAACAGGCATCCCACCTCCTATACCAAGGCAATTGGCCGCTATTCCCCATCCTGTTTCTGTTTGCCACCAATGATCAATAACAGGAACTTTTAATTTTTTTTCAGCCCATAAAATAGTATCGGGATCTGATCTTTCCCCTGCTAGAAAAAGTGCTTTTAAACATGAAATATCATACTTTTTCAAATATTTCCCTTCTGAATCTTCCCGTTTAATTGCACGAAAAGCAGTAGGGGCCGTAAACAAAACCTTTACCTTATGGTCGGAAATCACCCTGAAAAATGCGCCTGGATCAGGTGTCCCCACTGGTTTACCTTCATACATAACAGTTGTACAGCCTTTAAACAGAGGTGCATAAACAATATAGGAATGCCCCACAACCCATCCTATATCAGATGCAGCCCAAAAAACATCTTTCCTGTCCATATTATAAATTGCCTTCATTGTCCACTTTAGAGCAACCAAATGCCCGCCATTATCACGGACTACCCCCTTTGGACGACCTGTGGTGCCTGAAGTATAAAGAATCAACAACCACGTTTATAAAACGTGGTTTGAATTCGGCCTATAAGGCCG
>JASFBI010000294.1 GCA_030149595.1 Desulfobacterales bacterium | reverse complement strand
TACCGTTTAATAGATGTTCAATATCAACGAACTAAAAAATTACGTAAAGATAAACGGTTAGAAGCGACCATTTATGACCCAGCTATGCCAGTCTACACAGCATGGGATATAGGCTATGCTGATAATACAGCTATTACGTTTTACCAAGTACTGGGTGATAAAATTGATGTGATAGATTTCTATGAAAATTCTGGGGAAGATATTATTCATTATATTGATGTATTAAAAAGCAAGCCGTATAAATATGAAACCAACTTCTGCCCACATGATATGGACAATAAAGAGCTGATTAGTGGCCGGTCTAAATTGGATAGAGCCAAAGAAATGGGTATTAATTTCAAAGTTATTCCAAGGACAAGCTCTGTAAAAGAAGATATTGACTATGTAAGGTCGCAATTTTACAGAGTTCGTATTTTAGAAAAAACCTGTGCCGCTCTTGTGAAATGTTTAGACGTGTATAGCAAGAAGTTCGATAAAAGTAGTGGTTTATATATGGATAAACCCAACCATGATGTTTATAGTAATGGTGCAGATTCATTCAGATACATGATAATGAGCTTAAAAATGATCAATGATTCAAGGGGTTTAAAAGATTTCGACCCGTTCCCAAATCTGGGAGGTGGTTCTGGAAATTGGATGAGTTAACTTGACAAGTAATAATATTATGTTTATAATGAATTATTAATAATCATTTTATAGGGAGGTAGTATGGAAAAAGAGATTGTAATAATTCATGACGACAAAGGCAGGGCAGGAACAAAACTTATTGCAGATGGTTTTGACAGAAAGCATGACCAAGTCTTAAGATTAGTAAAAAAATATAAGAAAGAATTTGAAAAGATATCACCTTTGAAAGGTGATATCCGAAGAGGTAGAACAAAATCTTTCAACGAGTTTTTACTTGATGAAGACCAATTCATGTTTTTGGGTTCGCTTTTTAAAAATAATCCGCAGACAGTAGCTTTTAAATTAAGAGTTATAGAAGAATTTAAAAGATGCAGAAAACGACTTGCAAAAGCACTCAAACAGAATAAGGGTTATGAGTGGAATCAAATAAGACTTACAGGAAAAACTGTTAGATTACTCGAAACAGGAGCTATTCAAGAATTTATAACTTATGCAAAAGATCAAGGAGGTACACCAAAGGGCTGTGATAGGTATTATTCTAATTTCACCTGTATGACGAATGCTCTACTTTTTATATGTGAATCTAAATTCAAAAACCTGCGTGATATTTTATCCCCATCTCAATTATTAACAATTGGAGCCGCTGATCAAATCATCAACAAATCTATTAGAGACGATATGAAAGCTAACGTCTTTTATAAAGATATTTATCAAAATGCTAAGAAAAAGGTTAAAATATTTGCAGAGCTAAATGGTAAATCAGAAGTCTTAGCTAAACAATTTATGACAATAGAATAGCAACTAACCGTTAAAGAGAAAGACCAAGTTTATTCTTTAACGGTATTTTTTAAAAGGGGGTGTTATGATAGACAAAGAAACAATATTAAAATTAGCAATGGAAAGATACGAAAATGAATTAAATCTAACCAACGAAGATTACGAATTATATGAGCAAGATAAACTGTTTACACTCAATTACGAAGGTTGCCAATGGGATACAAATGTGCGAGCTGAAAGGGAACACGACCCTGTGAGTCCTAAACCTTGTATTGTTGTTAATAAAGTCTTAGATAAAGTCAACAAAATAGTTTCAGAATTTAAAGAACGCAAAGCTTCATATAAAATTAATCCTGTTGATTCTGGAGAGGATGTAACTCTTGCAAGAATCTATTCAGGCATTATAAAACACATTGAGTACTCATCAAATGCTCAAAACATTTATAATGCAAGCCATGAGAATTGTTTAATGTCAGGGGTTGGGGCTTGGAGAGTCGATATTGTTGATGATAAAGACAATCCTTTTCTCCGGGCGTTAAAAATTAATCCAATCGCAGACCCTTTTTCAGTTAGGTTTGACCCATTTTCAAAAAAGTATGACAAGTCAGATGCAAGATATGTTTTTGTTCTTGATGAGATTCCATTAGAAGATTTTAAAGCTAAATATCCTGATGCTTCCCAAGACGGTTTTGAATCTCAAAACAGTTGGGTTAATAAAGATTCTGTAAAAATTGCAGAGTATTGGTGGAAAGAAAAAGAAAAAATTAAAATGTATAGTATTATGAGAGAAGGTTTGCAAGTAGTTGTTGACACAAAACCTGAGCCAACAGACCACATTATAGAAGAAAAAGAAGTTGAAAAAGAGATAGTTTATCAAGCTTTAATTGGAGCAGGAGAGCTTTTAAAACCTATCGTGAAATTTCCTATTGGTAACTTCCCCATCGTCTTCCAAGGTGGACAGACAACCTTTATAGATGGCTTAATGCGATATTCAGGTATGGTAAGGCAAGCAAAAGAACCACAAAGGTCTTATAATTACTGGGTCTCAACTATATCTGAACAGGTTTCTTTACAGCCAAAAACTCCTTATATTGTAACCGCAGGTAATATAAAAAACTATAAACACATTTGGGATCAAGCTCATAAGAAGAACTTCCCTTATCTCCCAATTGATGTTGATGAATCTGGTTATATACCAACAAGACAAGCTCCACCTGCTGTTTCGTCTGCTTTAACGGTTGAGCTTGAAAGAGCTGAAAGAGATATTATGAGTGCGATGGGTGTGTATGAAGCAACACTTGGAGACCAAGGGAGAGAGGTATCAGGCACAGCCATAGTAGCAAAACTGAGACAAGGGTCTCTTACAGGTTATATATACGCAGATAATTTTAAACATAGTTTGATATATTCAACAAAATTATTAATTGATTTGATACCTATTATTTACGATACAGAAAGGCAGTTTATGATTACAGGCGATTCAGGGAAAGAAGAGACTGTTTTAGTAAATTCAGATGTCCCTTCACTTATTAAGAATAACTTAAACCCTGATTTGCATACAGTTTCTAAAGATACAGATGACAAAATAAATCAATTGTCTAAAGGTAAATTTGATCTTAGAGTTTCAATAGGTGAGAACCATGTCACTCAGCGGAACGAGAATGTTGAAATGCTGGTTAAACTTGTAACCTTACTGCCAAACTATGCTAATCAGATAGCCCCAGTGTTGATTAAAAATATAGATACACCTGCTGCACAGGAGATTTCTGAAATACTCTCACAACCACAACCAGAACCTAAAGAAGACCCCTTAGTAATGCTTGCGGCAAAAGAGTTAGAGTTAAAAGGTTTTATTGAAGCTCAAAAACTGGAACAGGCTGACAGAAAACTTAAATTTGACATGGCAATGGATCAGCAGAAGCAGGATTTAGACGAGGTTAAGGCTTCAATAGAGATACTAACCGAAGGTTTGAACGTGGGCAGAGTTATGACTACATCGGGCAGACTGGATCAGAGTTAGTCATTGACTTATGATTTAAATGTGGTATTATTAATTTAGATGGAAAAACAGGACTCTCATCCTGAGTAACAGGTAGGATTAAAACGTTTTTAAGTAAGAGTGGGAGGTTTCTTATCTGACCTCATGAGAGCTGCTCTTATTTGAAAGCGTTTTTTTATTTTAAGCCAAAGGATAATACTATTATGGTAAAAGAACTTTTAATTAATGTTACAGATTTGGTAAAAATTCACAGAGGCAACATTTTTTGTGATAGTAGAATGATTGCTGAAAAGTTTGGGAAAGA
>JASFBI010000468.1 GCA_030149595.1 Desulfobacterales bacterium | reverse complement strand
TATACTTAACAGAGGTCGGGCTATGAAAAATGGTGATCTGCTTTTATGGTGGCGTAAAGAGAGAAGCCAGTTGATGACTCACCTGGAAAAATTGTCTCCTAAAGACAGGGTGCCTTGGTACGGACCTCCTATGAGTGCAAGGTCATTTGCCACTGCACGTCTTATGGAAACCTTTGCCCATGGCCAAGATATTTATGACACACTCAAAAAAGAGTACCAGGCAGGAGCAGGCTTAAAACATATTGCCCACCTCGGTGTGGCAACATTTGGCTGGAGCTTTTCCAATCGTAAAATGGAAATCCCGAAAGCTGATATATATATCGAGCTTACTTCACCAACAGGCGTTTTATGGACTTGGGGGAAGAAAACAGCATCTGAAAGCATTGTAGGTACTGCAACAGATTTTTGCCTTGTTGTTACCCAGAGAAGACATGTAGATGATACCCGTTTGAAGATTATTGGGGATGTTTCCCGTCTCTGGATGGAACATGCCCAGGCTTTTGCGGGGCCACCGGAACATGGACCTTGTGCAGGAATCTTTTAGTTAAAATAGAATAGAAATTAATGAGAAGGGAGATATACAATGACCGGAACAAATAAGAGCAGCACAATTGGACCCTATTTTACTCAAGAACATAATCAGCTTAGGATGTCAATCAGGGAGGTAGTCAAAAAAGAGGTCATCCCAAATATTGATGAGTGGGAAGAGGCAGGGGAGTTTCCATTGTCCATGTATAGACTGTTTGGTGACCTTGGCTTTTTAGGTGTGGGCTATCCAGAAGACGCTGGCGGCAGCGGCGGAGATGTTTTTGATAATATCATTTTGATGGAAGAGCTTATGAGATCAGGGTCCGGCGGGTTTACTGCTGGAATTGGCTCCTTTGGTATTGCCCTTCCCCCTATTGTTAAAAAGGGAACACCTGAACAAAAAAAGAAGTTTACCTTTCCAGTGTTTGCAGGCAAACGTATTTCAGCACTGGGAATAACAGAACCTGGTTGCGGTTCTGATGTTGCAAACCTCCAGACGACAGCTGTAAAAGATGGGAATCACTATATTGTAAACGGGAGTAAAACATTTATTACAAGCGGTGTCCGTGCAGATCAACTCACCTGTGCTGTTAGAACCGGAGAAGAAGGCTCCAAAG
>JASFBI010000293.1 GCA_030149595.1 Desulfobacterales bacterium | reverse complement strand
ATAACAAAAATTAAAACTCTCATTATTACGGTCTGTTGGACAGAGTTTCATATAAAAATAAATGCAGATCTAATCTTCTTTTGATTTCTTTTTCTGGACTTTCTCTGTTTTAGACTTTTGCTCTTTGGAACTGTCTGAGATTTTATTTGAAGAACATGGTGCTGCCTGTTTGCCTTTTGCATAGTCTGTCACATACCACCCACTACCTTTCAAATGAAATGTTGACTGGGAAATAAGCTTATGCAGATCACCCGCACACTTAGAACAGTGCACCTTAGGTTCATCAGTAATCTTCTGAATAACCTCATCTACATTTCCACATTTGATACACTGGTATTCATAAATAGGCATCCTAACAAAACCTCCTAAAATTATCCTTCAACATAAACAGTACAAAAAAATATTTATTTGTACAACAGCCATGAGGCCGATCTGAATCTTTCATCCAAGTTTGCCCACAACAAATCATAAAAGAAACGTATTACTTTTACATTCTTTCATAATAAAATTATATCCAAATATAGTTCAAAAAAACAATTTGTCAAGAAATGCTTTTCCCTTTATTATAAAGTATTAATATTTTATAATATCAGGGAATCAAACTTATCACCTTCCATACTCCACTCTCTGTAATAATTTAAAACACTCTTCATGCCTCTTATATTACTTTTCTTTATAATCTGACAGGTTTTTTTATGAACAATTTTTTCCTCTTTAAACCTTTCATCTTCAGAAACATCAAAACCCCTTAAAAACTTATAGAATCTAACTATATGAACCAGTTCATGTATATTCACATAAAGTAGAAATGAAAAAAAATCAAGCTCCCCAAACCTCCTCAACACGCCAAGTATTGAATGATCCTGCAAACAAATATTATAATAATACAAAAAAGACCTTACATTACTGTTTGATTTTTTATGATATCTTATTATCTGAGCAAAAGGTCCATGCACTATCTCATGCTCTGATAAATTTTCAAGAGTCTTCACATCATATTTGAGTTTTTTCCACTGGCTTGCTGACATTTTGTAAAAATTACAAACAAGCTCCTCTGCAATTGCAATTGATTCTGCTACCTCTTTAAGCTGATTTATATTAAATTTTTCTATAATATTCATTTGAACTATTCATTTTTTTTAGCTTTATATAAATAACTATGGACAAATAATAAAATTAAATGTTAAAGTTTTAAATTATCTAAATTAGATTATAATTCAATTAAGAAATAAATATAATTATTTTTTTTAAACACACAGGGGGTGAAAGCTTGGGAAGCGTAGTAAAAAAAAGAAGAAAGAAAATGCGGAAACACAAACACAGAAAGTTATTGGGCCGTACCCGTCATCAGAGAAGAAAAGGTAAATAATTAATACCTTAAAATTATCATAAAGCAACACTCTTTATTTTAGATAAAAGTGTTGCTTCGTTTTTTAAACTTTTTATTTCTTTTCTAACTTATAATCTTTTATATATTTAAAAAATTCGGAATTAGTTGAAAAAACAACAGATGTTTTTGCTCCCAATGAGTTTTTATAAATATCAAGGGTTTTAACAAAAGAATAAAATTCAGGATCAAGACTAAATGCCTTTGCCAATATATCAGTAACTTCAGCATCAGCCTTTCCTTTTATAATCTGTGCTTTTTTATACGCACCAGAAGATATTCTTTTTAATTCACGCTCTTTTCCACCCAGTATTTTACTGGCCTCTCCAGCCCCTTCTGACCTGAATTTCTCAGCTATCTGCTTACGTTCTGCAATCATTCTTCCATATACAGATTTTCTAACCTCTTCCACATAATTAACCCTTTTAATCCTTACAGCAACAAGCTGGATACCAAATTCAACAAGCTTAGGCTGAGCCTGCTTTAAGATCATTTTTTCAATCTCTTCTCTTCCGCTTTCAACTTTATAAACAGCCTTGGAATCTGCAACATCAACATCTGCAGCACCACTATCTTTTTCATCTGCCCCAAAAGTTTCATCAAAAAGAAGTGCTCTGTTACTTTTTCTTACTGCCTCAATAAGACTATATGAAGTTATAAAATTTCTCACCGCAGGGTCTATCAAATCATCAAGCCTGCTCAGTGCTGTTGTCGTATTTCTAACTGTCTGAAAAAATTTCACACTATCTACTATTTTCCACTGTGCAAATGTATCTACCCATATATATGTTTTATCAAGAGTTGGTATTTGTCCTGGATCACCATCCCAGGTCTGAATATTTTTTGGAAAATAATTAGGAATATCTACAAGGGGAGCCTTAAAAAACAGTCCCGGCTTAGTTACGGGCTCTCCGATTATTTTTCCAAATCTGGTTACAACAACCTGCTGTTCCTCTCCCACAACATAAACAGACATGTATACTCCAGCAAGAAGAACCGCCAAAACAATAAATAAATTAATTATCTTCATTTTATTTCACACCATTTGTTCCAAGATTAAGCAAAGGAAGTACATTTTTTTGATCAGAATCAACAATAAATTTTTTGTCAAATTTGGGTAAGACTTCATTTAATGCGTCAAGGTACAAACGCCTTCTTGTAACATTTTTTGCTTTCCTATACTCATTGAATAAAGATATAAATCTTGAAGCATCACCCTTTGCCCTGTTAAGTTTTTCAAGGGCATAACCCTGGGCTGATTTAATAGTCCTGTCAGCCTCACCTTTTGCAGCAGGAATAGCTTTATTATAATCCTCTTTTGCCTGATAAATCATCTTTTCCTTCTCCTGGACAGCCTGATTAACCTCATTAAAAGATGGCTGAACTGGTTCAGGAGGATTTGTTTTTTTCATCTCAATATTTACTATTCTTATGCCTGCTCCAATTTTATCAAGAGCTTTTTGCAGATAGATTTTAGATTCATCTGCAATTTCCTGTCTTTTACTTATAACCTCACTAATACTTCTATCTCCAACAACAATTCGCATGGAAGCTTCTGAGAAATTTCTCAACACCTTAAAAACATTATTTACTTTAAAAAGAAAATTATATGGATCTTTTATTTTGTATTGAATTATCCATGGAACCAGAGCAACATTTAAATCTCCGGTCAGCATTAATGACTCATTAACGTTTTCACTATCAGATGAATATCTTGCATTTTTTGTTCTTACTGCACGAAATCCAAACTCCTCTTTGTATATCCTCTTTACATTTACATTTGTAACCTTCTCAATTCCATTGGGCAGTTTAAGGTGAAGTCCAGGCATAGTAGTTTTAACATGCTTTCCAAAACGCTGAACAATGCCAACTTCACCAACCCCCACCGTATAGAACATAGTCATTCCAAAAAAAGCAAGCAACAGCAATACAAGAACTATTACAGGCCCGCCCTTAAACTGCAAACCTTTCAATTTACCAAGAATCTCTTCAATATTCGGAGATTCTCCAGAAGGTCCTTTTTCAGGCCCCCTGTTTTTTTTCTGCTGCTGTTGCAGCTTATCCCAATCCCAAGTCATTTTTTTCCCTGTTAATAGTTAATTTTTCATAAAAAGATTTTTAATTATCGAAGAAAATACACATGCTTTTGTGAAATTTAAGAACCTCACAACATAATAATATTTACAAAAAACAGAATAAAGGCTATATACAAAGCCAAATGATATGATAGTAAATTTATCAAGTCAAGCAAAAAGCAAGTATACCGCTAAATATCAAATATTTATATATATTTTTAATAATTAATTCTATATTTTCTAAGTCGGAGCTTATTAATATTGAAAAAAAAAAAAAC
>JASFBI010000292.1 GCA_030149595.1 Desulfobacterales bacterium | reverse complement strand
CCTGCCTATTGAAATAAATTGTACTGTATACTGTGTATAAAAATTTATTTTCCGCCAAAACCAGCATCAGTGATATTAACAACAGCACTATCAAGGTTATTAATAGCATCCATCATTCCCATTGTTTTTGGAATAACTGAATTGATAAAGTATTGTGCTGTTTGAATTTGAGAATTATAAAAGGCAGCATCTTTATTTTTTGCAATCTTTTCCGCCCGTTTTTCCTCATCAGCTTTTCCCAAAATTTTATCAAGCTTAAATGATGCCACAGATGCTCTCCAAAGAAGCATCCATGCAATAGATATGTCTCCTGATACCTCACAAAAAGGATACGCCTGAGAAAAAGCTTCCTGTATCTGCTGAGATGCTGCTGCCTGGCCTATGTTTAACGCTGTTTTTTTAAATTTATCCAAAGCTTTTTTAAATTGTCTGGCAAGAACACTTATTGATGACTGATTTTCGGCCGTTATAACAGTTTTATTAATCTCCTCAATAAAATCCTGAAAAACCCTGCCTTTATTCATTCCAATTTTTCTACCCAGCAAATCCATGGCCTGTATTCCAGTTGTCCCTTCATAAATGGTAGCAATTTTAATATCACGCAAAAGCTGCTCCACAGGGTATTCTCTGCAAGCACCAGCACCACCATAAATCTGAATTGCCATATTGCAAAGTTCAAAGCCACGTTCTGTTGTATGAGCTTTACATATTGGAATAAGCAGTGCTATTAAACCATTTAGTCGTTTTTTTTCTTCTTGGGATGTTGCTTCTAACCCAACCTGATCTATACATAATCCAACATAATAATTCAGACTTCTCAAGCCTTCTATACTGGACTTCATCATCATTAGCATACGTTTGATATCCGGATGCTCAATAAGTGGAACCTGCTTTGCATCAGATTCCCGCAACTTGGTAATATGTTTTCCTTGAAATCTTTCCCTTGCGTAATTTAGTGCATAAAGATACGCTGTGCTGGAAAGTCCAAGACCCTGCATAGCAACAAACAGACGGGCCTCATTCATCATATGAAACATACTTTTGAGCCCTTCATTTTCCTTGCCAAGCAAAGTGCCTATACAGTTACCTTTACTTCCCATTGCCATACTACAGGTGGGACTTCCATGTATTCCTATTTTTTCTTCAATCCCTGTACATTCAATATCATTTCTTTCACCAAGAGACCCATCTTCATTGACAAGGTATTTAGGTACAAGAAAAAGTGATATTCCCCTGGTTCCCTTTGGAGAACCTTCAATTCTTGCAAGAACAGGGTTAATTATGTTTTCCGTTAAATTATTCTCAGCCTGGGTTATAAATACCTTGTTTCCTGTAATTGAATAAGTTCCATCAGGATTTTTTTTTGCAGATGCTTCAAGCTCTCCAACCTCAGAACCTGCTCCAGCCTCTGTCAATGCCATGGTCCCTGTCCACTCCCCTGAATATACTTTTTTAAGATACAGCTTTTTTTGTTCTTCAGTACCATATATTTCAATAAGCTTTCCTGCTCCATGGGTAAGCCCCATGCTAAGGGCAAGACAGGTATTTGCACCTTGAAATAATTCATCTACAACCATCTTGATAATCTGAGGCATTCCCTGCCCACCCACATCAAGGTCATCTGAAAGAGCAATCCACTCTCCTTCAACAATAAGCTTATAGACACTATGAAAAACCGCAGGAACTGTTACTTTTCCATTTTCAAAGCTGCAACCCTGCACATCTCCTTCAATAGATGCAGGAAGTAACTCTTTTATAGCAAGTGCTTTAGCTTCCGAAATAACCAGATCAAATGTCTTTCTGTTTAAGTCCGAGTATTTAGAATCTTTTGTCAAAGACTCTATACAGAGCTGTTCATAAAGAACAAACTGTATATCTCTACGATCATTTAATAATTGTACCATGTTTAACAAACACCTTTCTTTTATAAATAGACCCTAACGAAATAGGAACACGGGAATCTGAACATGCAATCACAGTAGCATAAGCATGATTGCCTGCCTGAATCAGACATTTTACACTAATTAGTCTCCTTTATTTAAAACCAGCAAGTTAATGAAATACAATAATAATATTAATCCTTTGCTTTATCCACACACAAAAATGCCCAAAAAACTATAACAGTACCTGTAAAAAAAAGAACTATGTAGGATGAAATATCAGGAATTCCTCCAAAAGCGGCTTCTCTTATGGCTTTGGAAGCGTGGGTTAAAGGAAGAAAAGACAACAGTTTCTGTGCCCATAGAGGCAAGTTCTCCAGGGGGAAAAAAGTTCCCCCTAAAAATGCCATGGGAGTTATAACAAAGCTTGAAAACATTGCCTGGTCAGCATGGGATTTCACAAGCATTGCCATACCAACAGCAAGGCTTGCAAATAAAAAGCTATTTAACAATACAGCTGCAATAAAATAAAAATTAATACAAACAGAAACACCAAATAAAAAACCTATTAATATAATTACAAAAACTGATAAAATGGCTCTTGTCATGCCGGCACACACTTCTCCAAGTACATAAGCGAAACTGCTTATGGGAGCTGCCTGAAACTCTTCAAAAATATGCCAGTAAAATCTTGCTATATTTATCTCACTTGCTATTGAAAAAGCCTGGGTCATGCTGCTCATGGCTACAAGCCCTGGGATAAGAAATTCAAGATAACTGCGGCCATCAATATTTACATTTGCCCCCATTGCATAACCAAAAGCAATAAGATAAAGCAGTGGTGAGACAGCCATGGTAGCAATCATCTTTGGGAGCCTGCGTTTCATAATAAGAAGTTCTCTGTAATAAACAGCAAAATATCCGTGAATCATTTAACTTTTTTTCCTGTTAATGAAAGAAAAGAGTCCTCAAGGTTGACTCGTCTAAGCATGCAGTCTGTATTCTGACCCAAAATGTATGCACTGGCATCTTCTCTTTTGTTATAATATGAAGTTTCAAGCTGACTATCCACCACCCTGTCTACGGCCCATGCCCCCATTTTATCAACTAAGTTTTTTGGTGTATCAACTTCCACAATCAGACCTTCGTTTAAAAAAGCAACCCTCTGGGCAAGATACTCTGCTTCTTCTATATAGTGGGTTGTAAGAAAAATAGTTGTACCATCCTGTTGAATCCTTTTTACAATTGCCCATATCCGTTTTCTTATTGCAGCATCAAGACCCACTGTGGGTTCATCCAAAAAGAGTATTTTCGGTGAATGTACAAGAGCTCTTGCTATCATAACTCTTCTTTTAAGCCCTCCTGACAGGTGCTTTGCAAGACTGTCTTTTCTATCTAAAACTTCTAAATACTCCAAAAGCTCATTTATTCTGTTCACTCTCTTTTTTTTAGGTATTTTATAAAGTCTGCCATGAATATCAAGGTTTTCAAAAACAGTAAGCTCCTGATCAAGATTTATAGACTGGGGTACAACACCGCACTGTTCTTTGGCAAAAAGCCCTTCCTTTTCAACATCATAGCCGTTTAAATAAACCTTGCCAGATGAAAATTTTGTGAGACCGGTAAGAATCTTTATGGTGGTTGTTTTACCAGCACCATTTGGCCCTAAATATGCAAAAAGCTCACCTCTCTCCACAAGAAGATTAATGTCTTTTAGAGCTTTGAAAGCTTTAAAGGATTTATTAAGATTTTTAATTTTTATCATATAAGAATACAACTCTTTATATTTTATATGAAACTCCGTCCAACAGACCGTAATCATGAGAGTTTCAATTTTTATTGTGGCAGATAAATCTCCCATGTATGTTA
>JASFBI010000291.1 GCA_030149595.1 Desulfobacterales bacterium | reverse complement strand
CACGTAAGATTGCAGAAGGAGATAAAGGAAGGTTTTTTATTACACAAAATAATATGCAAAAGTATCTCGGACTTCCCAAATATTATCCTGAAATGGATCAGGAGGAGAGTCAGGTAGGACTGGCAACAGGTCTTGCCTGGACCCAGATGGGAGGAGAGGTTTTATATATAGAAGCTTCATTTATTTGTGGAAAGGGTGATCTCATAGTAACGGGGCAGATAGGTGAAGTAATGCAGGAATCTGCCAGGGCAGCATTGAGCTATATAAGAGCTAATATGGACTCCTTTGGGGCAGATGCTGCTGTTTTTGAAAATATTGATATTCATATTCATGTCCCGGCAGGTGCAATACCTAAAGATGGTCCATCAGCAGGAATTGCCATGGCAACTGCAATTATTTCAGTATTAACTAAAAGATCTATTATAACAGATGTGGCAATGACAGGGGAGATTACATTAAGGGGACGGGTTTTACCCATAGGTGGATTAAAAGAGAAAGCTCTCGGGGCTTTAAGAGGTGGAATAAAAACTGTAATTATTCCTGAAAAAAATAGAAAAGATCTCTCTGAAATACCGAAGATTGTAAAAAATAAAATAAAATTTATATGTGTAAAGAATTTAAGTGAAGTTTTGCCAATTGCCATGGAAAACTGGAAAGATTTTAAAAAAAAGAAAAAGGGTAAGTAGTTGTGAAGATTCTTGCGGTTGATACAGCATCTAAAAGTTGCGGGGTTACAATAGCAGACGATAATATTGTAATATCTGAAATATCTCTTTGCATAAATCAGACCCATTCCAAACATTTGATGAGTATGGTGGATATGGCGTTGGGTTTTACCGGCTTATCTGTTTCTGATATTGAAGGGTTTGCTGTTACAATAGGACCTGGCAGCTTTACAGGTATAAGGATAGGGCTAAGTGTTGTTAAAGGTTTTGCATTGGCTGCAAAAAAAAATGTTGCACCGGTCTCTTCCCTTGATGCCATAGCATTTCAGTTTGCCTGTTCGCAAAAAACTGTATGTTCTATTTTAGATGCCAGAAGGGGAGAGGTGTACAGCTGTCTTTACCGGTTTGGTAAAGATGGTATATTAGAGGAAAAAACCGTTGAAACAGTAGGTTCTATAGAAAAAGCTGTTATGGGTATTTCCGGAGCATGTCTTTTTGCAGGAGATGGCGTTTTTTCTTATAAAAAAGAGATAATTAATTTAAAAGGCAGTTCTGCTCTGTTTCCTCACTCTTATAACCATGCTGTAAGCTCATCTGTAGTAGCCCAGTTGGGAATAGGTATGTTTAAAGAAAACAGGGTTGAGAATGCATCATCTGTTGTGCCATTGTATATAAGAAAAAGTGATGCAGAAATTAATTTAAAAAAAAATAATTAAAATTAACGGGAGTTGTTAAATTATGGATAAACTTGGTATGTGTAAAAAGGAAAAGGTTAAATTTTTTATTATTTTTTTTGCATTACTCAGCGTATTTTTTATACCTTTTAATGTTGATGCAGATTCATCAAATGTTATAAAGCCTTTGCTAAAAGAGATTAAAGCGTGGAGTGCGGAAAAGGCTGAGGGGATGAGTATGAATATGGGAGAAATAAAGATGATTAATGCCTCCCGAAGTTATAAAAAAAATGGAAATACCATAGATGTAGTAATTATAGTAGGCAGTGCGCCTATGATTCAGGGGCATATGCAGATGCCCCAGATGAACATTGACTCATCAGAAGGAAGTATGAATATAGATAATATTAACGGTTTTAAAGTATTTAAGGCGTATGATAAAAAAGAGAAAGAAGGACATATTATGGTGTTTCTTTTTTCCAAAGCAAAATATGGTTCTATTTTTATGTTTAACTACTCGGGTATCTCCTCTGAAAAAGCACTGAAAATTGCCGAGGGATTTGACTGGAAAAACATGAAAAATGTTACAAGTGGTGTATTTTAAGTTCTTTCATATAAACATACATGGCAGGTTTATCTACCACAACAAAAATTGAAACTTTCATGATTACGGTTTGTTGGACGGAGTTTCATATAAACAATTAAAATAAAACAAAGTGTTACTATTAAAATTTATGTGTGTTAATAAAAAATATAATATTTGGTTGCCATTGACTTTTTATGATAACGCTGGTAACATACCTCAGATGTATTCAAAAAAATAGAGTAAGGTATTAAATGAAAAAATTTTACTGGGCTGATTTTCCGAGTCAAACTGCCTTCCCCATAGCTAAATCTGGTTATCCATTTATTGCATTATCAGCTTTTATAACTGCTGTTTTTGCTGTTATAGGTTTTAAAGTATTTGCTATAATAAGTATGTGTGTGGTTCTTTTTATCTGTTATTTTTTTAGAGATCCTGATCGTGTGATTCCCAATGAAGAAGGTGGTTTGATTTCTCCTGCAGACGGTCGTATTGTTTATTCTGGAGATGTTGAGTCATGTGATTTTTTAGATGGAAAACCAGCTTATAAAATCAGCATATTTATGTCTGTATTTAATGTACATGTTAATCGTATTCCTCTTTCGGGAGTTATTACAAAAGTTTTATACTTTCCTGGTAAATTTATTTCAGCAAATTTTGATAAAGCATCAAAAGAGAATGAACATAATGCTGTTTTTATAAAATCATGTGAAGGAAGAGAAATTTGTGTGGTTCAGATAGCAGGTTTAATTGCAAGGCGGATTATCTGCATGGTTCAGGCAAAAGAAGAGGTGTTAAAAGGTCAGAGATTTGGTATGATCTGTTTTGGATCGCGACTTGATGTTTATTTACCGGGAGATTTTAGTTGTAATGTGGCTATCGGGGATAAGGTAAAAACAGGAACATCAATTTTGGGGTATTTACAATGAAAAAAAAACGTTTTGAAAAAGAAAAATTGCGCAAGGGAATATATATACTACCTAATGTGTTTACATCGGCAAATCTTTTTTGTGGTTTTTTTGCAATTATACATGCTATTGATGGTAAGTTTGAGACTGCTGCCTGGGCGATTTTAATTGCAATTGTATTTGATACCTTAGATGGTAAAATAGCAAGGGCAACCAATACAACCAGCAGGTTTGGCATAGAGTACGACTCCCTTGCAGATCTTGTATCTTTTGGTCTTGCTCCAGGGCTTATGATTTATTTGTGGGCATTAAAACCTTTTGGAAGACTTGGCTGGCTGGCTGCTTTTTTGTTTGTGGTTTGTGGAGCATTGCGTCTTGCAAGGTTTAATTCCCAAAAGGGAACATCTGGAAATAACTATTTTACTGGTTTACCTATTCCAGCAGGAGCAGGTATAAATGCCACTATTGTTTTGCTTTTTGCCAAATTGAATATGTCTGTTAGTGCATTTTATATCTGTATATTAATAATTCTTTATACCCTCTCTTTTTTAATGGTAAGTTCAATAAAATATAATAGTTTTAAAAAGCCGGAGCTTTTTAAGAAAATCAGATTTAATGTTTTTGCAGGAACTATTCTTATTATGATTTTTATAGCAGCTCAGCCGGCAATAGCACTCTTTTTACTGGGAGCTGTTTATCTATTTTCCGGTCCAGTTCAAACTGTTTATATGTATAAAAAAAATAGACAAATACCCAAGCCTGTTTTAAACAAACAAGGATGAAATGATAAAAAACAGATAACATATATATGTTATAACGGCCATGAGGCCGATCTGGAATTGAAACTCTCATGATTACGGTCTGTTGGACAGAGTTTCATATAACATACATGGCAGATTTATCTGCCACAACAAAAATAGAAACTCTCA
>JASFBI010000290.1 GCA_030149595.1 Desulfobacterales bacterium | reverse complement strand
GAGTTTCTATTTTTGTTGTGGCAGATAAGTCTGCCATGTATGTTATATGAAACTCCGTCCAACAGATTAGAATCATTGAACTTTAATATATAAACACCTATATCATTCATAGCTTTTATATTTAAAAAAGGGTTAAAATCTTACGGATAGTCTTGTTATGTAAACACTGCAATTACATGATAGATTTACAGCTTTTATTATCTTTCCATTTTTATTTAGTATCTCTTTATGCTATACACAAACAACATTAAAGTCAATTGTTAAGTTAAGTATACACCTTTTGTCATCTGATATCAGAACACAAACAGTATATTTAAAACACACCCAAGGTTTTTAATGATGCTGCTGTTACTGCGAACTGATATAAAATAGAAGATATGTCTTTTGCAATAGTAATATTTGATGTTGTGAGAATTTTTGGCATAACAACTATTGTATCACCTCTTAAAATCTTTTTGCCTTTTTTAAACCATCCTGATCTGACCTGCATACCAGTTAAAGCTCTTCCATCTTCCCTTACAATCATAATCTTTTTTTTGTTTGCAAGCTCAGTTAATCCACCTGCCATATTTAAATAATCCTCAAAAGAGTATGATTTATCACATACTACAGATGTCTGATTTAGAACCTCTCCTATAATACTTACCGTATCATCTTCTGTGGGTACAAACATTGTATCTCCATTCTTTAACACAATATTATAAGAAGACTTTTTAAGTTTTTCAACATCATCCGGAATTAGAAGAGATATCCTGCCTATAGCTTGATACTGACCGGCAGTCCTTTCAAGCTCACCAATATAATTCATCATATTTTTTTTATCGTCTTTTGATTCACCTACCTCAGAAGCACTCATGGATTTTAAAATAAGCCCCTGTCTAATCTTTCTTAATGAATTATTCAGCTGCTGTTGCTGTTTCTTTCTTACATCCTCCCTTGTAAATACAATTCCATTTACAAATGCTGCATCTGTAAACCCACCTGCTCTTTTTAAAACACTGTATATTGACTCCCCTTCTTTAATAAAATACTCTCCTGGATAGAGAACCTGGCCGCTAATTTTAACCTTTTTTTTCTCATACCAGTAAGGAATCGTAAAAACAGTTATCTCATCATCCCCCTTAATACAAAAATCATAATTTGCGGAATCTTTTAAAGACAGCGTAATAAGTTTACGATTTCTCATACCATTTAAAAGAGAGTATCGTACAATCTCTATTTTTGTCTTATCTGCCATCCTGGTAAATCCACCGGAAATAGCAATAATCTTTTCCATGGTAAGCTTTTTTCCTGCAACATATTCCCCTGGTTTGTTTACCTGCCCTTTTATAAAAACTTTAGAAATAGGATTAGTTAGATAGTAATCGTAGAATGTAATCTGGTCATATTCTAAGAGTTTATAGTCTGGGTTTTTATCCATATCTATTATCTTTACAACAGGCTCCATGGATTTTACATCTATGGAAAAAAGCGAAACGCTCTTCCTGTTTATAACCCTGCTTGAAAAAATACCAGCAAGATTATACAGATCATCTAAGGTCATCCCTTCTATAAATTTATATTTACCAGATCTTTTTACAGGATCTCCATAAACCTCCACATAAGGATCTTCAAATAAAAACGACTTGTTAAAAATATATATTTCATCTCTGTTTTGAAGTTTTATATCAAAACTTTTATCATTATTTAAAATTTTTTTTAAATTAGTTCTCAGCAGCAAAGGCTTCATGTGAGAATTCACTCTTTTTATTATAACATAATCTAAATATACATTAGATAAAAAGGTTCCTTCATACCCATATTTATTAATCTCTTTTTTAAAAAAATCTCCAAGTGTCATATCTTTTTTAAAAATCTGCCTGCTGCCGGGACGGAGAATACTGCCATTTAATGAAATACTTGAAATATTTGATGTATCAAAATTATATACATAAACAGAATCTCCATCTGAAATAGAGATATTTTGATGATCTTTAATATCTACATTTAAAATGTGAATTCTTTCATTTTTAGTATCATATCTTTTTATCTGAATCCCAAATCGACTGGCAGAAGGACGAAATCCTCCTGCTATTTTTAAAAGATCACTTAAGTCCTCTTTTTGTTTTAATTCATAATATCCCTGCTTGTTCACCTCTCCTGAAAGTGTCACAAATTTCTTACCCATTGGAACAAAAACAACATCTCCTGCTTTTAATAAAACTTCAACACCTGTTTTACCATTTATTATAAGTTCATAGAGATCAATTTCATGAACTGTTTTATCATTTCTTTTTACTGCTATGTTTCTTAGTGTTCCTAAGTGCGAAACACCTCCTGCTGCTATAATAGCATCTTTTATTGTGGAAAAAGAACTAACCGCATATACGCCTGGTTTTTTTACTTCTCCTGATACTATCAGCTGAATTGTTGAAAAACTCTCAATTGTAACAACCACTCCTGTTTTTAAATATGCTTTTAAAATAGAATTTGTAATAAGCTTTTTTGCATCTTTAAATGTTACTCCTGCTACATGTATAGGCCCCAATGAAGGAATTAAGATTTTCCCGTATTTACTGACATCTAAAACAAATTTATCATTATTTGCTCCGTAAAGGTAAATACCTATAGTATCTTTTATATTGATTTTATAATTATCAGGCACAGGCAGTACTGAAGGATCTACCTTTGTACTTCCTGAAAAAAAATTCATTCCAAATCTTTTTAAAGATGCTTTTTTTTTCCTGATTTGAATATCATAAAGCTTTTTCAACAACCTGCCTGTGGGTTCATATATTAGAGGATGCCCCCCCAAACCATTTTTAAAATCCTTCTTTCCTATCTCTTCTTTTAACTGATCGCCTTCTCCTGTCTCTGCTTGTTCCTGTTTTTCTGTCTCTGCCTGAGTATCTGTTTTATTTTCCTTTTCAGCAGATTCCAGCTCCTGTTTTTCTTTTGCATTTTCTATTTCTTTTACAATTTTATCAGGATTTGAACCGTGTTCTTTCATCAATTTTTTTGCAGCAGGAGAATTCATCAAAGAGGGATTTTTTAAAGCTTTTTGTATTTGAGAATTTGTTATTGCTGGTGCTGAAACAGCAACAGCTATAAAAAAAAGTGCAGGAAGAGTTGCCAGAATAGCACAATATATTTTTTTCATATAATACCCCTAAATCAGTTTTAGCCTTTATAAAAATCACCTGGAGTTTTATAACTACTAAGTCATCTAAAAAAATTTGCTTAACTTTACAGGTTGTTACGAAATGAAAATTTCTTCAAGTTCAAGGCAGGAAATTGAACAAAATTAGTGTTTTGTAACAGCCTGTTTAATAACATATCAATCCAAATCACCACCAAAAAGGAATGTAACCGCAAAATGAACTGTTCCATAATTATGATCAAATGTAGTTTTTGTATACTTGTTGTATAAAGAAGGGACTATTCCATTCAGCTGGCTTTGAAAAAAAGTGCCGCCTAAGTTTAATCCCACATGTTTATTTATTAAATACCACATATCAGCATTTACAATGTGATTATCATCAATACAGGACAAATTATCATCTCTTAAAATCTTAAGATAATTGTAGTTCAAACCCATATAAAATTTATCTGTAAACATGCAGATAATACCTGCCCCTGTTTTAAAATATTTTTCATCCCGGCTAAGATCTTTTGGGAAATCAGGCAGCCTGTCCTGATATTGATCAGGAATATAAAGTGGAAAAGTTGAATCTATTACTGTATCTATCGCAGATATTCCAAACTCAGCAAAAAAAGTTGCTAAA
>JASFBI010000289.1 GCA_030149595.1 Desulfobacterales bacterium | reverse complement strand
GCAAAACAGGCAGCTTTTTCAATATCAGTTTTGGTTTTTTTAATTAAAATAGATAGAAACTCTTTGGCCTGTTTTTGGCTGCCTGTTGCAAGTTTGCTCATAGTGATACTTTTATAGATTTTAAAAGTTAAGTCATAATTTTTTTCCCAGCAGTTTTTTTCCAAAAAACTATGTGCCTGTGTAAAATAGTTATCTGCTGCATCAAGAGCCAGTGCTTTATAAGCCTTTTCCCCAGCATGGTAATTTGCATAAGCACATGAAATAAAATCTTCTGTATTTTTTATACAGTCCTTGCCTCTGTTTATGTGTTCTGCTAATTTAAATATATTTTCAGCAGAGTTGATTTTTTTCTTATCAGTCTGATTCAACAGGATTTTTGCAATTTCATAATGTATTTTTTTTTCATCAGATCCATCAATAGTTGCCAATACAGCTTCATGGATTTTATCGTGGAAAAAGGATATGTTTGTGTTCTGTTTTACAAATATCATCAAGTTAAAAACAGGCAGGATTTTTATATGGAGTTCCGATACCTGAATCTTACATAAAGCCGCCAGTAAGTTATCTGAAAACACAATGCCTATGCATGCAGCTTTCTGGACAATTAAAAGGGTCTCTTGGGGTAGAGAATCAACTTTATTTTTAAACAAATCAGATGCAATATCAGGTAAAGTAAGTTTTTTTATGCTTTCTAAGTCAAATTTCCATTTCCCTTGTTCATCCATATAAATTACTCTGGTTTTGTAAAACAGGTCGATAACTTCATTTACATATAGCGGATTACCTTCTGAGATTTTATTTATACTTATTGTTAAAAAGCGTATATCAGACGTTGTATTTAATGTATTTGCTGTGATTTTTTTTACATCAGACTCCTTTAAAGGGAGAAGTTTTATCTCTTTAAAGGAGTCTGATCTCTTTTTTGCTATATCAAGTAGTATATTTAAATGATGCTTGCTGTCTATTTCATCATGCCTGTATGCTCCTGTCAGCATAAAAAAAGGAAAATCAGCAGGATTTGAAATTATATCTTTTAATATTTCTATTGTAGCAGAATCAGCCCACTGCAGATCATCAATAAAAATTACAAGGGGAGCTTGTATCTCAGCTATACAGGAGATAAAGTTTTTTATTGTTGTGTTAAATCTATTTTTTGATTCTATGGGAGATAGTGAATAAACATTGTCTGGTTTGCCTATAAGTGAAGTAAGTTGAGGAATTAGATCAGTTAAAAGTCTTTCATTGGGGTTTAAAGCTTTTTCTATTTTCTCCCCCCATATTTTTCTGTCATTTGTTTTTTTGCTTAATAAAATATTAACTATTTTTTTAAAAGCCTGAATCAAAGAGCTGTATGGACTATATTGTTCATTTTGGTCAAATTTGCCTGATACAAAATAGCTGTCTGTATTATGGCTTTCAAGTTCCTTAACAAGAGCTGTTTTTCCAATACCTGATGCCCCTGATACAAGAACAAACTGGAATGATCCATTACAGACTCTGGCATGAGTTTTTTTTAAAATTTCACACTCTTTTTCTCTTCCAGTTATAATGACAGGAGTTTTAAAATCTTCTGAAAATGCATGGCCAAAGGAGGTGAAAGTTTTTGATAAATTGTATTGGCTTTCACAGGTTTTTAAATCATGGAGGAACTCTTCGGCTGTCTGATATCTTTTCCCAGGTTCTTTTTCTATCATTTTGAAAATCAGATCATTTAGTATTAAAGGTACTTCATGGTTTAATGCTAATATACTCTTAGGGGATTCTGCAATATGGGAATGGATAATTTCTAAAGGATTTTTTGATATAAAAGCAGGTACTCCTGTAAGCATATGATAAAAAACCATGCCAAGGGAATAGATATCGGTAGCAAAAGTTACTGGTATGGCAATTCTCCCTGTCTGTTCAGGAGCCATATAGCGAAGGGTGTTTTTGCAGAAATCATTGTCATTGTAAAATTTATCTATATGACAGCTGCTAAGTGTTCTTACTATGTCTATTAATTTTAAGCTATGGCTGTTTGGTGAAATAATAATATTATCAGGTTTTATTCCTTGGTGAATATGATTGTTTGTCTGCAGGCTTTTAAGTATCAGTCCAAGTTCTGAGGCTGTTTTAAAAAAAATATTAAGGTTTATTATTTTTTCTGATTTTATATTTGAGTTTATAAGCTGTGCAATGGTGATACCTTCAAAATACCTGCTTACAATAATGATGAAAGCCTTTTTGCCGGTTTCTGCCCTTGATAATTGAGGAACAATTGTATCATGGAATTTTTTATGTTTTAGATTATCTTCCTGGTTTTTTATAAAATCGTAAAGATTATCTATACCTGTTTTTTTTTCATCTATTACTTTTACTCTAAAGTATGACCTGGAACTGTTTTTTGAACAAGCCTTGTAGACTGTGGAAATGCAACTTGTTCCTATGACTTCTAAAAGTTTTAAATCAATGGATAGCAGCATGTCATAAATATTTCTTTCCCACATAGATATACCTTGTTTTTAAATAAAGTAGTTTATAATTTACAGGAAATAATCTATCTGCCGTATGTTAATATAAAATTATCTGATTGTTCAATTTTTTCAGGGTTTGTTTATTAGGATCTGATTTTCTACATAGATACTATAAGTAGACAGACTTTATTGCAAGATATAATTTATATACTACTGTATTTGTTTTTTATAAAGGGTCTTCTTTAGAAAAATTATTTTTCAAATCAGGATCTATGTTTTTATACAGTTTTATCCATGAATTTACACGATCTTCTCCATATTCATCTCTCCAGCCTTTCATAACAAGATCCAGTGGTAAGTCTGAGAAAGAGCCATGGTATGTAATATATTCCATAAAAAGTTTTTTTTCATTGTTATAAGAGTGGAAAATCGCATCGTTTTTCCCATTGAATTCAATGGGGTCAACCTTATGTTTTACACATAACTCTTTATTAAAAGTAGGGGTGGCTTTTACCCAGTTTCCATTGAGATAAAATTCAGTAAATCCATGGTATGCAAAAAGATCAGACCCCATAAACTCTTTTAGCTGTTTTGTTGACAGATGGTTTTTAACAGTTGCAAATGAAAGTCTTGAAGGTATTTGGCAAGCTCTTCCCAGAGTGCATAAAAGAACTGCTTTTTGAACACAATAGCCCCTGCCTCTTTTTAAGATATTATTTGCCTTATAGTGATCTGTTTCATAAAAAGGTGAATATGGATCGTATAAAATTTCGTCACGGACAGACAGGAATATTTTTATTGCGATTTTCACAGGATCTTTTAAATCACCAGCTGTTTTTTGAGCAAAACTGATAATATCTTTATGATCGGAATTTATTACATAGGTTGGGGCAAGATATTTTTTATTGGTAGTATAATCAGGCAATAGTCTAATCTCCTTATCGATAGGCTGTTACAAAACACTACTTTGTCCAATTTCTGCGTTAAAAAATAAATTTAATCCTCGGAATACAACGGGTATACCTGCGGTTAAATTGATTTTTTCAAGTATAAGAAAAATTAAACAGATATGTTTGTATATGAAAGTCCGTTCAAACGATTAGAATCATTTAATTTTCATTATGGCAGATAAATCTGATATGTATATTATATAATATACATAGATAAGCAGTGAAAACAAAAAAAGCAACTAAAAATGAGGATATTACATTACGGGATTAGTGAAAGATGTGAAAAACAAGCCTGGTTTGTGTGACTTAAATATAAAAATAAGCTTGACAAATAGAGCTGTATTTTGATATTTACGTTAGAG
>JASFBI010000288.1 GCA_030149595.1 Desulfobacterales bacterium | reverse complement strand
CAGCCTCATACCAAATTATTATTTTCCAAAAATTTCATCTTGCAAAAATAAATTAATATCTATATATTAGTAATAATTATTTTCTTTATAATTGTTACTAAATTCCTCCAAACATATAAAAATCTATAAATTGTTTCATAAATATTATATATTAAGTATCTTAAAATATAAAAAAACATCATAAAAAAAATAATCATGGATAAAAACAGTAGTGATAAAAAAACAGTTTTATGCGTTGACAATGAACCTACTGCACTGATTTTCTATACAAAATATCTATCTAAAGATTATAAACTTATTACTTGTAATTCAGCTGAAAAAGGATACGCTGCTGCTGTTAAGAATCTTCCTGATATAATAATAAGTGATGTTGTAATGCATGATATAAGTGGCATTGATTTTTTAGAAAAAATAAAATCTGATCCACTACTGGAATCTGTAATTTTTATTTTAGCTTCAGCAGAAAACAAAGAGACTTCTGACATTGTAAATTGGCTTAAAAAAGGGGCTGATGATTATTTATTAAAACCTGTAAGTAAGAACATTCTTGATGCTAAGTTAAAATCACTTTTAAGGATTAAAAATCTACAGGACTCACTGCACGACTCTAATAAACAACTGCGCAAGGCCATGACAGATCTTAAAAAATATCAAAATAAGCTTGAAGAAAAAAATAAGATGCTGGAAAAAGAGAAAGAGATGCTGGAAAATTCTTTAAAACAGATATCTCTTATGGCAGAAGAGAGGGAAAAAACAAGTCATGAACTTGAACAATTACATGATATCCAAAAAGATAATTTCAATAGTTTAGTTAAATTACTTTCAGAATTAATTGAATCAAAAAGGCAGTATCATAGAGGACATTCAAAAAAAGTAGCTGAAATTGCTGTCTTTATTGCAAAAGAGTTTGGGCTTGACGCAGAAGAGATTGAAAATATCAAAATAGCTGCCCTGCTCCACGAGATAGGAAAATTATCAATTCCTGATGAACTGGCACTTAAATCCCCCAAAAATTATACGGAACAGGAAAAATCTTTTCTGCTTCACCATCCTGTTAAAGGATCATTGTTGCTCAATAAATTTAATTCTTTGAAAAATATCTCTTTTTTAATAAAACATTTTCATGAACACTATGATGGAACAGGAGTTCCTGATGGATTAGAAAAAGATAACATCCCTTTGGGCTCTAAAATAATCTCTGCCGCCAATCATTATGACAACATAGTCTATAGAAGAAAAAAAGGTTCTATTGCTGATGCAATAGAGTCCATAGAAGAAAAGACAGGGGGTGTTTTTGATTCAAGAGTAATATATTATATTATGAAATTTGCAAGTAAAAACCCTTTAAAAGAGTCTGAAATAATACATGAAAAAAAAATGTTTGAACTTGAACCAGGCATGGCACTGGCTTCTGCTATTTTTACAAAAAGCGGTGCGAAACTTCTCCCTAAAAATACTATATTAGACGTACCTATGATTTCCAAAATATCAGATTATAATAAAAAAGATCCTCTTAAAGATTTAATATTTATCAAATCAAGGTAAACAAACAAAATGGATATCGCCACAATAATAGGAGTTGTATCAGGAATTGCTTTTATTCTTGCAACTATTTTGATGAGCAGCGGTCTTGGCATGTTTGTCAACGTCCCTTCTATCATGATAGTTTGCGGAGGCACTGTTTCAGCCACTCTGATTGCTTTTCCCTTGAATGATTTTATGATGGTAATAGGACTTGCTTTAAAAGTATTCATGTTTAAAATTGAATCTCCTGATGATCTTATAACAAAGCTTTTAGATATTTCCAACAAAGCAAGAAAAGGAGGTCTTCTCTCCATTGAAGCTGAAATCAAAAAAATTGATGATGAGTATTTAACCTCTGCTTTACAAATGACAGTTGATGGAGCAAAGGTTTCTGTTATTTCTACAATTATGCAAAAAAAGATATCCCTTATGAAAAATCAGCATAAAATAGGATGGAGTATTTTTAAAGCCATGGGCTCTTATGCCCCTGCCTTTGGAATGGTAGGAACATTAATAGGGCTTGTACAGATGCTGGCCGCTCTTGACGACCCATCTACAATAGGTCCTAAAATGGCTGTTGCTATGATAACGACTTTTTACGGGGCAGTGCTGGCTAATCTTTTTTTTATTCCCATGGCAGATAAACTGAAATTAAGGAGTGGAGAAGAGTTAATGAACATGACTCTTATTCATGAAGGTGTTATTTCAATAAGAGAAGGTGAACATCCAAGAATTTTAGAAGATAAATTAAAGGTCTATTTATCTTCTAAAAAAGAGAGTAAGGATGAACCCAAATAATTAGATATTTATAAAATATGGCTGAAGATAAAAAAAAAGAGAGTAAAGAGTCTAAAAAAGAAACTGAAGAGCAGGTCATGTCACCAGATAATGAAGAAGATGACGATGATGATGAAGGTGGTGGTGCTCCTGAATGGATGGCAACTTTTGCCGATCTGGTAACTCTTCTTATGTGTTTTTTTGTCCTGCTTTTTGCAATGAGTTCTACCCAGCAGGAAAGCTTTAAAGAACTTGTTCAATCTTTAAAAAGTGCATTGGGAGTTCAGCAGGTACCAGAAGCAGGAACACGGGAAGGTCTTACTATGCAAAATATTCCTGAAGACGATAAAGAGGAAGATGAAAAGGCAAAAAAAGAGATCTCTGCCATAGATGAATTAGGTGGAATGGTTCAAAAAGAGTTGGACAATATAACATCTGAAATAAGAGAGCTTATTATGTTTAATAAATTAGGCGGGATGGTTAATGTACAGCAAAATGAGACAGGTGCCGTTATTACAATCTCGGATGTAGTTCTTTTTCCAGCAGGCAAAGCAGATATGTCAAATAAAGGCTCAGATATTATGAAACAGGTTTCAAAAATATTAAATCAGTTTCCCTATCATATAAAAATAGCAGGCCATACTGACAACGCCCCTATTCATACGAAAGTTTATCCATCCAACTGGGAACTATCAACAGCAAGAGCATGTGAAGTTGTACGCTACCTGATAAGCAAGGGACTTAATCCAAAACTTATTTCAGCAGAGGGTTATGCAGAATTTGCCCCCATAGCCACAAACGACACAAAAAGCGGCAAACGTCAAAACAGAAGAGTTGAAATTGTTTATGAACGTAAAAATATAATTTCCAGCCTTAATTCTAATACAAATTAATTTTTTTATAATTACAATATATTTTTTTAAACACCATTTAAATCCCCCAGAAAAAAAACAAAAAAAATCAATTGATTTTCATCTGTGAAAGTGTAATTAGAAGAATTTAAATAATAAAATTAAATAATAGAGTTTTATGAAACTTATACTAAAAGATGCTGCAAGAAGTTTAAATTTGCCTGAATCTACAATTTTGAGATGGATTCAGCAGGGTAAAATCCCCATGCACAAAAAAGGTTCATTTTATATATGTAATCAATTAGTTATAGAAAAATGGGCAAAAGAGCATAACCTTTCATTTAGCTTTTCAGAAAATATAAAAAAAAAATGTGATAATTTACAAAGTGAAACTCTTGTATATGCATTAAAACGTGGGGGAGTTCTGTATAATATTGATGGAAAAAATACAAATGAGGTTTTAGAATCTGCTGTAAATAAAATACCATTCATAGAAAGTACAAAAAAAAACGAAATTACGGCCCGGCTGATTGAAAGAGAAATACTTATTTGGCTAATCCGCTGTCAACCCATTCGACAAAACCATCTTCATGTTTTACCCAGTCTGTTTTTGCAAA
>JASFBI010000287.1 GCA_030149595.1 Desulfobacterales bacterium | reverse complement strand
TTCAGCTCCTGTATGTCCTACTACTAAATGCAGCCCATATTGTTGAACTTCAATTTTTTCTTAAACAAGAAAATTGCTTTCTGTCATGCCCATGTCTGTTAATTGGAGGGAGTGTTACTCAGCCAGAATTCTCAAAACAGCATCTTCACATCCACCTGGTGTATGAATAGTTGCTATTCTGAATTCAAAAGGGGGCAGTCCTTTTCTGTTAAATTTTATTTTTCCATCCTGGGGTATGCGTTTTTCGGCTATATCTAAATTTGCCATTATTTTTAATCTTGAAAGTATACCTTTTGCAATGGTAACTGGTACCTGAATATATTCCTGGCAGACTCCGTCAACCCTAAACCTGATAAGTACTTTTTTGAGCTGGGGTACTGGTTCTATGTGTATGTCCGATGATTTTTTTCTATATGCAGCAATTAACATTTGATCGACAAACCGTACCACCATGCCTGATTCTTCAGAGATCTCTTCAGCTTTATTTATATCTGCTGTTTCATCAATCTCTTCAAAATCAATATCGGTTATCTCTGAAAAATCACTCCCTAACTCTTTTTCATTTTGCTCAAGCTGTTGTTTCTCAAAAAAAAGTTTTATGACTTTTTCGATATCTTCACTAATACCAATGGAAAATACGATTTTTTTCTTGATTAAAGCATGGATATGGTCAATTCTTTTCAGATCCATGGGATCATCAATTAAAATTGATACGGTTTTTAAATCCCATTCTATTGGAACCCATTTGTCCTGAATTAGAAATGATTGTTTTAAATTTTTAATCAGTTCATATGGAGCTGTCATATCTGGTTTATATGAAATAAACGGGCATTTATAAAAAAGAGACAGGGATTTGCCGACCTCTTTTTTACTGATGTTAAAAGTTTTTATTAATTCAAATTCAACGCTTTTGTTATTCTTTTTTGCTGAATTTAGTGCTTCCTGCATCTGACTTGCTGATATAAATTTTTGTTTAATCAGATAGTCATATCTTGATTTATACTCTATTTTTAAAGCAAGGTTTTCTATTTTTTTATCTATATCAGGGAAATCAGAGTTTAGATTTTTTACAGATTCATACAATCCGGCAGCAAGATCATTCTCTTTTATATTTTCAAATTCATTTCCCAATTGAAAATTAACAAGAGCCATGGTTTTATCATCAGTCTTAATCGAAGATAAAATCTCTTCTATTTGTTTGCATATTTCTGAAGCAGGATAAATTTTAAAAAGACACTTTATCAGGTTTCCACAGATTGTTTTTATGGGAATCTTTTTTTGTATTAATTTTAGATACTCTTCTAAGGCTTCACGATACAAGCCTAATTGCTCAAATGCTGAAGCACTCTCAACTATTTCTTCTTCAGTGTAATCTTTAGTGGTTTTCCATCCATCTTTAATTACTTTTACATCCTGTACAGAAAGCGCACTATCTTTGTTGTCATCGTCATCCATATCTACAATAAGAGTTTCAAGATAACGAAATTTATCAATAATATTATCCTGTTGATCAGGTTGAACATTATCAATATTATCTACTATATTTCTATAAATATTATAGGATTCTTTAAAAAGACCTTGTTTAATATATGCATTTGCTTCTTTTATTAACAACTCTATATTATTTTCCATTTAGTTGTTTTTTCTTTTAAATAATTTTTTTAAACCTTTTGGTTCTTTGAATTGTTCTACTTGAAACATAATAGACTCTACCATAAGTCTGATTACAGATGAATTGGAATTTTTGCTTAATAGAATCATAATAATCCCATTTTCAACGAATCTTAAATATATATTTCTGTTTTCAAAATATAGTTCGGCTTCTTTTACTTTTTTTACATTTTGTAAGATTGAGCTAAGGGTATCTGGGTCGGGCGGGTTAAATATTTCAGATGTTCCACCCAAAGAAGAGACATTCATAAAAAGAATTTTACCTTTATCTGAAAAAAAAATTACCCCTTCTACAATTTTTTTTAACAAAATACTTTTAAATATATTTTTCATATCAGTACCGATTATTATTATTATTATCTTGTTTTAAGAAAAGGTTATCAATGCATTAATTATTTTATTTCTGCAAAATTTTGGAGAAAAAGATATAACAGAGATATTATCATCGGGAATAATAAGAGAGTTAGTTGCATCTTTACTATTATCTATATGTACAGCTTTTAATTTTCCTTCATTAAACATCTCTCCTAATTTTTTTAAATTATCTGTTTGGTTTATCTGAGAGTTATCGTAGAAGATATTTTTTATTGCATCTGTCTGGCCCAAAGCATTTTTAAGAGCCTCTTTTATTGCATCAATGGTAAATATTTTTTCACCTGCTGGTTTAGGCGTATCTTTTTTTTGACTATACCTGGAAACTTTTTCATCTTTATCTTCAATTTCATCTTTATCTTCAATTTCATCTTTCATACGCATGGCTTCAAGCAGGATAGCCTGAGTATCTTCTTGAATTTTTTCTTTTATATCAACGCATCTGTTTTCAATTTTAATATTTACATTATTCCATGTAAGTATTTTATGGGCAGCATCAACACCTTGTATCTCGCCTGATCTTGCATTAATCAAAACCCCTTCTTTAAAAAAAAGCACCCCATTTTGATTTCTTTTCTTTTCTGTAATTCTTATGGTACATGTTTTCATCTCCATCTCTATTAATTGGATAAACATCTCCAATGAGGAGTTTTTCAGTTTTCCGCCTTCAGACTGTTTTTTAAAGATAGAGATAACTGTTTCAATTAACTCTTCGACAGCAAGGGGTTTTTCAATGTATGATGCTGCACCTGAATCTATTACCACCTGTTTTGTTTTTGGCCTGCCAAAGGCAGTAATAACTACAACAGGAATATCTGGATAATATTCACATATTTTAGCAAGCAGTTCGTATCCGTCTACTTCCGGCATCTGAAGATCAGTAATAACTATTGAAAAGTCATTTTCTTTTAATAGAGATAGTGCTTTTTTGCCGCTGTTTGTTGTTACAATAGAAAATCCTTTTTCAGTTTTTGAGATTTTAATCTTGATAAGTTCTAATAAAACCAGGTCATCATCAATCATTAATACTTTTTTTGACATGTTTCCCGCCTCTGTTTTTTTGTGAAGATCTATGGATGCAGATGAAAAAGCCTAATGCTCAAAAGGAAAATCATACTTTATTATTAGATTTTTATATTTATTTAACCACTGTTTTATCTCTTTTTTAAATATTTTTGTAATATTATATTCTGCAGATATATTGTTTATACTTGCAATAATTGCATTACCAAATATTTTATCATTTGTACTTCCAGTAAATTGTATTCTGCCTTTATTATAGATAAATTCTTCTGAAAAAGGGTCGAGAAAACTATAGGAGTTTGCCTGGTTGACAAATTCTTTTTTGAGAATGACAGAAAAAGAGAGTTTGATTTTTTTATTTCTATCAGTAATATTTTCTAATATATATAAAAGAGATGAAAACATTTCGATGACTTGCTCTGATGGTTTTTCTAAATTGTCTTTTTCTTTTTTTGAAACCAGGTCAGACTCTAATGATATCTCTTTTATATTATAGTATGGGGTTTGTGTTTTTGTAAGTTCTTTTAATTCTAACAAGGTCTGCAAAAAGTTATTTTCTAAATTTAATTCCTGGATAATTTGCTTTGCATGTTGTAACAGTTTGTTTTCTAATATTGCAGAACAGCTTATAATAGTTCCATCATAGAAAAATATTATTCCTTCCTGCTTTTTATCTTTAAATGATATTTCAAGACTTCCTGTAAGTTTT
>JASFBI010000286.1 GCA_030149595.1 Desulfobacterales bacterium | reverse complement strand
CCATGCAAGGGCAAGCTGAGACATGGACACGTTATTTTTATCAGCAATGGGTTTTAATTTAGAAACACCATCTATAATATTTTTATTCTGAAAAAGTTTACTGCCTGATCTGTGATCTTTTTTATCAAATTTATGATCTAATCCGAATTTGCCTGTAAGAAATCCCTGGGCAAGAGAGGAGTAACCAAGAATGGTTATATTGTTTTTTAAACAAAAGGGCATAATCTCTTTTTCAATATATCTGAAAAAGAGAGAATAAGGGGGCTGAAGACTTTCTATTTCACCGTATTTAAGAGCTTCTTTTATTTCATCAAGTGAAAAATTTGAAACTCCTATTGCCCTTATTTTTCCCTGCTCCTTTAAAAGATTTAAAGCAGAAACTGTCTCCTCCACAGGAACTTTTTTAAAGCCAAATGAACCCTGGGGCCAGTGAATTTGATAAAGATCAATATAATCTGTTTTAAGATTTCTTAATGACCTGTGACAGGCCTTTATTACCTGATCATGTTTAAGATGGCTGCAAAAAACCTTTGTGGCATATACAACCGTCTTTCTTATTGGATTTGTAGCTTTTGCTACAATTTGTTCAGAATAACCATTTCCATACACTTCTGCTGTATCAATAGTATTAATTCCCAAATCCACAGCTTTTCTAATGGCAGTTGTGGTTTCTTTGTCATCAATGCCTGTCCACATCTGTCTTCCTGCCTGCCATGTACCTATAATTATTGAAGAAATATCAATCTTTGTCTTGCCAAGCTTGTTAAATAGCATCTTTATACAGATCCTTTATTTGATGTAAAAAATTCTCTTTACAAATAAAAATTTTCCTGATAGTAGGCTTTTTACATATATTAATATAAAAATTGTATAGCAATATTAAAATTTCTATTTAAATAACTCATCTCTCTATATTCATATCAAATTAGAAATGTTTTTGTAAATACCTTAATTTTGTCTTGAGCGACTATGAAATTTTTTTAGATAGTAATAAAAAGACTGACATTTTTTTATTCAGGTATTAAATAAAATGATAAATATAAAAAAATATGGTGCTCTTAAAAAGTTAAAAAAAAATCAGTTTTCTGATCATTATATGGGATATATTGCAGATGATGAGCTTAATCCTGTTAAAATAGTCCATTTCCCTTCAAAATATTATAACATCTCACGTTGCAAAAGTATAAAAGAGGATATAAAAAACATTGCATCTGCAAACTCTTTTTTTTTTCCGAAAATTATTGAATATAAAACTAAAAAGAACAGACATAACATGCTGGAGTTTATTATAGTTCATGAACTATCCTCTGGGATTTATTTAAAAAAGTTCTGTTACACAGAAAAAAGAGTTGATTTAACACGGTTTTTTAAAGTGGCTATACAGCTTGCTTTGGCTGTAAATGAAATGCACAGGTTAAAGATAAGATTTCATGGAATTAATATTTCTGATATTGTTGTAGATTCTACGGATGAAACAGTAAAAATAATATCCATTGATTCCCTTATCAAAGTTAAAGAGTATCTATCCCTGGAAAATGAAAATGCTTATGATATCCTGCCTTATATTTCTCCTGAACAAACGGGATTGCTATCTATAGATATGGATTACCGTTCTGATTTTTATATTTTAGGAACAATTTTCTACGAACTGCTTACAAATCAAAAAATTTATTATTCAAAAGAGTCTGAAAAAATCATAAATGCACATATAGTAAAAGACCCGTATGCACCGTTCTTTATAAATAAACTTATTCCCAGAACTCTTTCAGATATTGTAATGAAGCTTCTTTTTAAAGACCCATGTGACCGTTATCAAAATACCTGCTGTCTTATTGAGGATCTAAAAAAATGTTCTGCTTTGTATATTGATAAAATTAATATGGCTTCATTTAAAATAGGGGAAAATAAGGCATGTGAAGAGATCTTTATTCCAAATAAAATTTATGGAAGGGAAGAGAACCTGCAACAAATGTGCAATGGATTTGATGACGTTGCACAGGGCAGCGCAAAAACCATGCTTATCACCGGTCTTTCAGGAACAGGTAAGACATTTCTTGTAAATTATTTTTGCAGGTATGTAAAAAAGAACAGAGGCTTATTTATACAGACAACACTTACCAGATACAAAAAAGAGACTCCCTATGTTTTTTTTGTGAATATTATTTTAGATCTTGTGAAACAAATATTATCTGAAAGTAATAATCGTATAACCTATTTTAAAAACAGATTGCTGCAAGCTCTCGGAGAAAACAGAAGTGTAATAACAGATGTTATTCCTGAAGTGGAAAAAATAATCGGCAGCCAGGCAAATAGCACCAGGCTGTCTGCTACAAAAGCCAAAAACAGATTTGAACAGGTATTTAAAAATTTTATACAGGTTTTTGCAGATAAAAATCATCCCCTTGTCATTTTTTGCGATAATGTTCACTGGATAGATTCAGCCAGTTGTAAATTGGGACAACTGATCTTTGAGGATTATAACTCTTCATATATTTATTGTATTGCTGCAGGCAAAATCAATGATATAAAAAATAACCTGAAATTAACAAAAACTATAGAGAAGTTCCAAAAGGAAGATACAAATTTTGAAAAGCTTGTTTTATACCCTTTAAATGAATCCTCTATAAATTCTCTTATTTCCGATATTCTCTTCAAAAATCAAAATAAGACAGCAGGTTTTTCTAAAGTAATTTATGAAATATCTAAGGGCAATCCTCTTATAACCAATCAGCTTATTTCAAATCTGGTTTCTGAAAATCTTTTAAGATTTAATTTTAATTCTGGCTGCTGGGAATATGACTTAGATAAAATAAAAAGTAAAAAATACCTGTTTAACTGTTTTGATATAAACTCTCCAAAAATAAAAAAACTCTCTGACGCCTCACTCTCTATTTTAAAAACAGCTGCATGTATAGGCACTGAGTTTGATCTTAAAGCCCTGATTCACATCAGTAAAAAAGAGACAGGCAGTATAGTTTTTTGTTTGATGGAAATAGTAAAAGAAGGTTTTGTAAAACCTGTTTTAAAAGAAAATACCTGTTTTGAAGAGTTAATTAAAAACAATAAACAATCCGGAGAAAATTTATTGTTTGAATTTTCCCATGATAATATTCAGCATGATATCTATTCAGATATTTCAAAAGAAAAAAGAGCTCGTTTGCATTTAGACATAGGTTCTTGTCTTTTGGATAAATATTTTGCCAATGTATCTGAAGAGAGGCTTTATGAAATTGTAACTCACTTAAATTACGGGTCACAATTTATTAACACAAAAATTAAAAAAGATGAGCTGGCTGCTTTAAATTTTATTTGTGCATTTTCTTCCAGATCCTGTGGTGCTTATGACCAGGCCTATGAATACATGAAAAAAAGTACTGCCCTGCTTGAACCTGATTCATGGAAAAACAGTTATGACTTAACCCTGTCTATTTTTAATGAATTTGCAAAAAGTGCATATCTTGCGGGAAAATATCATAAGCTCAATGATATTATAAAAACTGTATTTGATAATACAATCAGTTTTATGGATAAACTTAAATGTTATGAAATAAAAATTCTTGCATCCATTGCCAGGGATAAACCTCAGCAGGCAGTTTATACAGGTCTTGAAGTATTATCTTTTCTGGGTGTTTTTTTTATAAATGATTCAAATCTTCCCGATTTGAATAAAACAATTGAACAAACTAAGAAACTGATTCTATCAAACGGACTTGACATGTCTATCTCTCTATCAAACAAAAAAAACTCATTAAATATTGCTGTTATGCAGATTTTAGCAAAAATTATTTCCCCTGC
>JASFBI010000285.1 GCA_030149595.1 Desulfobacterales bacterium | reverse complement strand
TTAAGAGGAGAGCTTTATTTTTATATCCTGAGATTCATTAAATCTTATTACATAAATACATTTAATTAATGCAGCAGGGAAATATGATAAATAAAAGTTTAAGTGAAAATGATAAAAAGCAGATCCGTTTAATGGGCTTTGATTTTAATAATGTTATTTTACAGCTTAAACAGTTTTCAAAAGGAACACCTTTTTTAAAGTTAAATCGACCTGCAACTATAAATGATGGCATAAAAAGGCTTTCTAAATCAGAGACTGTAGAATTGGTAGATATTTATAATCAAAAAGCGGTAAAACAAAAACTCATGAAATTTATACCTGCTTCAGGGGCAGCTACAAGGATGTTTAAAGTGCTTATTTATTTTCATAAACACTATCCTGATAAAAAAAAGAGCGTGCTTAAAATAGAAGCAGAACAAGGTGATGAAAATAGCAGGCTTATGCTGGATTTCATTGAAAATCTTGATAAATTTGCTTTTTATGAAGATCTTAAATTAGCTCTAAAAAAAGATGGGTATAATATTGAAACGCTTCTTGATAAAGAGCTTTATAAACATATTTTAGATTATATTCTAACAGATAAAGGGCTTGGTCTAACAAATCTCCCCAAGGGACTGATAAAATTTCACAGGTGTTACGGAGAAAGTATAACTGCATTTGAAGAGCACCTTGCAGAAGGCTGTATGTATGTTAAAGATTATGAAAAAAAAGTATCTTTGCATTTTACTGTTTCTCCTGAGCATATAGAAAAATTTCAATCTATGGCAGATGCCAAACGCCAGGTTTATAAAAAAAAACATGATGCTCAGCTTGATATTGTTTTTTCTGTTCAAAAGAGAGCTACAGATACCATTGCCGTGGATTCAAAATATATACCTTATAGAAAAAAAGATGGAACCATACTATTTAGACAGGGAGGACATGGTGCATTAATAGATAACCTGAACTGTTTAAAAGGAGATATTATATTTGTTAAAAATATTGACAATGTTGGCTCCGGTGAAACAAGAGAGCAGACAGCAAGATGGAAAAAGATTCTCTGCGGAAAACTTATTAGTGTCCAGGAAAAAATATTTTATTTTTTAAAAATACTTACTGAAAGCAGCACAAACAAAGTCTTTCTATCAGAAGCTGAGGTATTTGCCCAAAAAGAGCTTAGTGTTAAATGGGACGACTACTGCCTCTCAGATGAACAAAAACAGAGCTTTTTAATAGCCTTATTTAACAGACCGTTACGAGTTTGCGGTATGGTAAAAAATATTGGTGCAGCAGGAGGAGGTCCTTTTTGGGTTGAGGATAAAAATGGGATAACATCAATTCAGATTGTTGAAAGTGCCCAGATTGATCCTTCTTCTGTAAAACAGCAGAATATAGCTGATCAGGCGACCCATTTTAACCCTGTTGACATTGTTTGCGGGATCAGAGATTTTTATGGCAACCCATTTGATTTGAACTCTTTTGTGGATAAAGATGCTGTTTTTATTTCCCAAAAATCAATAAAGGGGAGTAAACTGCATGTTCTTGAGCTTCCTGGTTTATGGAATGGCGCCATGGCACATTGGAATACTGTTTTCGTAGAAGTTCCTTTAACAACTTTTAATCCTGTAAAAACAGTAACTGATCTCCTTTGTAAAAATCATCAGTAAAAAAATTGAAATTAAAATAAAGTAGAGTAGAGAATGTTTTATCCTGATTTTTTCCAAAATCACTTTGCAATTACAACCTGTTTGTTGTTATACATTTTTTTTATACTGTTTTATATTTTTATTTTAAAATATAACATTACTACTTTAAAAAATATATAACTGATGGAAAAAAACAGAAAAGATCTTAAATCAGGTTTTACCACAGGTGCTGCTGCTTCTGCAGCCACCATAGCTGCTTTAATAATGTTAATAGAAAACAGGTTAATTTCTGAAACAAAAATTAAAATTTTGTCAGGGGGGTTTTTAACAATTCCTGTTAAAAACTGTTTCAGAATTGATAGAAACAAGGCTTGTGCCATAGTTATAAAAAATGCAGGTGATGATCCGGATGTTACAAATAAAGCAGAAATTGGTACAAATGTTACCATATCAAACACTTCAGGTAGTTATGGTGAAAAGGAGATAATTATTTCAGGGGGTTCCGGCGTGGGTGTTGTGACCAAACCAGGACTTGAAATACCGGTTGGCCTGCCTGCCATAAATTCTGGTCCTTTGAAAATGATTTTAAATTCTGTTTTAGAAGTTTTAAATAACAATGATTTACATATCAGAGTTAAAGTGGAAGTTTTTGTACCTGATGGAGAAAATCTTGCTAAAAAAACTTTAAATTCACGTCTCGGTATTTTAGGGGGCATATCTATTTTGGGAACCACAGGAATAGTTCGTCCCATGTCCCATGATGCTTATACAGCAACTATAAAAGCTGCTTTGTCTGTTGCAAAAGCTGAAAAAAGAAAAGTCGTTGTATTTACTACAGGCCGCAGGACTGAACGGTTTTCCATGGAGTTATTGTCCAGCTTTTTTGATGACTCTTTTATCCAAATAGGTGATTTTTTTAAATATTCACTGACATGTGCAGTTAAAATCGGGTTTGATACAATTTATATTGCAGTTTTTTTTGCAAAAGCTGTAAAAATGGCCCAGGGCTTTGCCCATACCCATGCAGCAAAATCAGAGCTTAGTTTGAAAAGTTTGTCTTCATGGATAAAAGAGACAGCAGGTGATAAATCTTTGGCAGATGAGATAGAACAGGCAAATACAGCACGTCATGCATTTGACATTATCATGGGGAAAAATCCTGATATAATTTCAATTGTGGGAAAAAAAATGGTGGTCTCGGCAAAAAAATTTACAGGAACCCATCAGCATATTACAGGTATCATTTTTGATTATAATGGCAAGGTTGTTTTTAATTCCGACACCAAATAAGAGCCAGGAGGTGTTTCTGTGGCGGTTTATGTAATAGGTCTTGGCCTTTCATATAAAAATTTAACAAAAGAGCATATTGAAATTATAGACCAGGCTGATATTTTAGTAGGAGGCAAACGCCATCTTGATTATTTTGAAAATTATTGCGGCCAAAAAATAAAAATCACAAAAGATATTGATGGCATTATCTCCTTTATAAAGGATTATGCAGATAAAAAGTGTATTGTTGTTTTGGCTTCGGGTGACCCCCTTTTTTTTGGAATAGGAGCAAGGATTGTGACTTCAATTGGCAAAGAAAGGGTTAAGGTTTATCCAAATTTCAGTTCTGTTTCTGCTGGTTTTGCAAAAATTGGAGAGTCATGGGATGATGCAGCTATTATCAGTATGCATGGAAAAGATCAGGAAAAAGACTTAAAAGAGGCTGTATTATCAAAGATAAAGATTGCAGTCTTAACAGATTATAAAAGAACTCCAGCCTATATTGCATCTTTAATTTCAGATTATTTAAGTAAAGATACTGTGTTTTATATTTTTGAAAGACTGGGCTCTTCAGATGAAAAAGTTTATACATTAGACTTTGTGCAGGTTTTAGAAAAAGATTTTAAACAACCTAATTTTTTAATAATAGTTCAGAAAAAAAAAGAGTTAAAGATAAGTGAAAAGGGTTTTTTCGGAATGGATGACAGTTGTTTTGTACATGAAAAAGGCTTGATAACAAAGGCTGAGGTAAGGGCTGTTACACTGTCTAAACTAAGACTGGATTCATCAGATCTTGTTTTATGGGATCTTGGAGCAGGAAGCGGGTCAATTAGTATTGAAGCTTCAATTTTTATTAAAACCGGAAAAATTATAGCAGTTGAAAAAAAAGAGTCCAGAATAAAACA
>JASFBI010000284.1 GCA_030149595.1 Desulfobacterales bacterium | reverse complement strand
AAACAGTTACTTACCTTGAAAAAGAGATATATGATTATAAAAAATGTAAAAATTTTTTAACAGAACAATTTGAAACAGAGAGCCTTAAAAGTTTGGGGTGTGAAAATAAAACAGCCGGCATATGTGCAGCCGGGGCTCTTTTGTCATATATCCATGAAACCCAGAAACAAAAAACAGATCATCTGTGTAAAATAAATACCTATGACCTGAAAAATTATCTTGTTGTTGATGAAGTCAGTACAAGAAATCTTGAGCTTTTAAATAATCTGCAAAATAAAACCAGATCAGGTACACTTTTATCTGTTATAGATAAGACAGTAACATCTATGGGGGCAAGAAAACTTAAAACATGGATAAAATACCCACTTATTGATAAAGATAAAATTCTGTCAAGATTAGATGCGGTCTCTGAAGCAAAAGAGAAGTTTGTACAGAGGAAGGAGACAAGAGTATGCCTGAAATCAGTACAGGATATGGAGAGGCTTTGCAGTAAAATATCCATGGGAAGATGTAATGGAAGAGATTTAACAGTACTAAAAAACTCATTAATGATTTTGCCTGAAATAGAAAATATTATTTCAGATTTTGATTCATCACTTTTTAAATTTAATAATAAATCAGATCAGGCTGAGTTATCAGAACTTGCAAAAAAAATTGATGATTCCATAAGAGAGGATGCTCCTTTAACCATAACAGAGGGAAATATTATAAAAGAGGGTTTTGTAAGTGAGTTGGATGAGCTTATCAATATAAGCAGAACAGGCAGGGAGATGATGATTGCCCTTGAAAAAAAAGAGAGGGAAAAAACAGGAATAAAATCTCTTAAACTGAAATTTAACAAGGTTTTTGGGTATTTTATTGAAATTTCAAAAAGCCAGATAAAACAGGTTCCACCTTATTATATCAGAAAGCAGACCCTGGTAAATGCAGAAAGATATATAACAGAAGAACTAAAAGAGTTTGAAATAAAAGTAACAGGAGCAGAAGAGAAACGTTTTGCCATGGAGCTTGATATATTTGATGATATTAGAAGCGCTGTTGCAGAAAAAAGTGGGAAAATATTTAGTGTGGCATCTGATATTGCAAAGCTTGATGTGCTTTTAGGGTTTGCTGAAGTTGCTGTGCAAAATGATTATGTAAAGCCTGATATTAATTTAAAAGGAGTAATATATATTAAAAATGGCAGGCATCCTGTTGTGGAAAAAACCCTTGCAAATGAACGATTTGTGCCAAACTCTATACTGATGGATAATAAAAACAATCAGGTTTTGATAATTACAGGTCCTAATATGTCCGGAAAATCTACGGTATTAAGACAAACAGCTCTGTTTGTACTTATGACCCAGATAGGGGGGTTTGTTCCGGCAGAAAAAGTATCTGTTCCTGTTACAGATAAAATATTTACCAGAGTTGGTGCATTGGATAATCTTTCAGCAGGACAAAGTACCTTTATGGTGGAGATGGAGGAAACAGCAAATATAATAAACAGTGCCACAAATAAAAGCCTGATTATAATAGATGAAATAGGCAGGGGGACCAGTACTTTTGATGGATTAAGTATAGCGTGGGCTGTTGCAGAACATCTGCACGATTTTAAAAAAAAAGGTGTAAAAACTTTATTTGCAACACATTATCATGAATTAACAGCTCTTGAGAAAATTAAAAAAAGAGTTAAAAATTTCCATATAGCAGTAAAAGAAAATAACGGAGAGATAGCTTTTTTACGCAAATTAGTAAAAGGCGGTTCAAGCCGCAGTTATGGGATTTATGTGGCACAACTGGCAGGAATGCCAAAGGCTGTTTTGAAAAAGGCTGCAAAAATTTTAAAAAATATTGAAAAAAAGGAGCATAATTTAAGCGGGGCTCTTGTATCAAACAATAAAAAGAGATCTGTATCTGAAAAAACTCAGCTCTCCATGTTCCCTGATCCAAAAGATATTTTATTAAAAGAGATAAAATCATTAGATGTTTTTTCAATGACTCCTATGGAAGCAATAAACTGCTTAAATGAAATAAAAGAAAAAACTGTATCTGTATTACAGAAAAAAATATGACAAATATAAAAACAAATATAATAAAGCAAAAAACAGTATTAATTCTTATTACTGTTTTGTTGTTTTCATCTGTTTATAATATCACTTTTGCAGCTGATATTGCCAAAAATAGATATATAAAAGCTGATGCAGCCTATAAAAAATTACGTGAAAATCCAAGAAAACAGAAATACAGACAGTTTTGGCTTGAGTGTATTGATAGATATAATTCGGTTTATAAATATAATCCTTCAGATCCCTGGGCTTCGGCTGGGCTTTATAAATCAGGGATTCTTTATTATGAGCTTTATAAACATTCATATAGAAAAGAGGACAGGGATTTTGCTGTAAGAATATTTCAAAAGGTTATAAAAAAATATCCTAAAAGCAGATACAGGAATAGAGCGAGAACAGCACTTTTACAAATTTCTGGTAAAAAAGGCAGACCCCTGCTTGTTTCAGGTAAAAAAAGATTAAAACCTGTAAAAAAAACATCTGTAATTTCTGTAAAAGATATACGTAATGATAATTACAAAAATGATATTTCAAAAAGTATAAAAGTTTTTAATTTGCGATTCTGGTCAAATGACAATTATACAAGAATTGTTATAGATGCAAATAAAAAAACAGGCTACAAACACAGGTTGTTAAAAAAGGATCCATCCCTGAATAAACCCCAGCGTCTTTATATAGATCTGGAAAACAGTATTCTTGATAAAAAATTGCCCAAATTTGTACCAATAAATGACAAGCTTCTTAAAAATGTCAGAGTTGCTCAAAACACAAAAAAACAGGTTAGAATAGTAATAGATATAAAGTCATTTAAAAATTATAAAATCTTTTCATTAAATAATCCCTTTAGAATAGTAATAGATGTATGGGGTAAAGGCAGGCAGAAAGCTAAAAATAACAGAGCAGATAAAAAAAAATATATAGGCACATCTTTAAAAATGCCTGCTTCTCTGGCAAGGCAATTTGCCTTAAAAGTACATACAATTGTTATTGATCCGGGGCATGGAGGAAAAGATTATGGAGCACCAGGTGTTATAAAAGGTGTACATGAAAAAAATATTGTATTGCAAATATCGAAAAAGCTTGCAGTTAAAATAGAAAAACAGCTTAAGTGTAAAACTATTTTAACCCGTAAAACAGACAGATACATATCCCTTGAGGAAAGAACAGCTATTGCAAACACAAAAAAAGCCGATCTTTTTGTCTCCATACATACAAATGCAGCAAGAAATAAAAAAGTTTATGGCATTGAAACCTATTTTTTAAATCTGGCAACTGATGCATCTGCAATATTAGTGGCAGAGCGTGAAAATGCAGCTTCTGCAAAACATTTAAGTGATCTTCAAACAATTTTAAACGATCTTATGCAGTATGCAAAGGTTAATGAATCATCAAAACTTGCACTTTATGTTCAAAATAATGTTTCATCTAATTTAAGCAGGCATTATAATATGATAAAAAACAAAGGAGTTAAAAAAGCTCCTTTTTATGTTTTGATTGGGGCGCAGATGCCTGCTGTACTTATAGAAACAGGTTTTATAAGTAATAAAAAAGAGTGTCGCAGATTAATAGATCCAAAGTATCAAGATAAATTATGCGATGCCATAACTAAAGGTTTAAAAAAATATATAGAAGATATCAGACCTACTGCATTTAGAAAACAAGGAAACAGAGGAGGGCTTGGTGGAGCTTAAGGCTTGCTCAAAAATATCTTGATCTTCCTTGACCTTGACAAAAAATCATAGTTTTCGTTCAGACACTATATAAAAG
>JASFBI010000283.1 GCA_030149595.1 Desulfobacterales bacterium | reverse complement strand
TATTTAACTGAAGAGTAGGGTTGTTACTCCTGATTGTTGTTAATATATCAGTTTTGAATAATTTTTTATCACTATTTCTAATCTGCATATCCTGCTTATGACAGGCAGATTCTTTTTTTTGTAAAAAATAGTTGCCAGCTGTCAGACAGGTTGTAACAAATACAAGTATATATATTATTTTTTTTATCATAAACGTATTATATTTTTTATGGGCTTGTGATTTTTATTTTTCTATTTCCTTCTATCTGAAAATTTCTAATGCCCCTGCCTTCTATAATAGTTGATAGTTTAGCCCTGGAAACTGCCTTGTAAAGAGGTTTGCTTATGTCTAAATTAAAAAAATTCCTTTTTTGGAAAAAGAGAGAAAAAGCAGGAAAAAAGACAGCATTGCTGTTTCCATCTAAATTACCTATGGCACTGTCTGCACCAATTGCAAGAAAATCATCGGTTAAGGTATATCCCATGCAGCTGCCAATATAAACAAATCTGAGCCTGTCCATGTTTTCATAGTCCCCTAATGGTAAGATATCGGAATCGGCAAATATCCAGTTGTCACTAGCGTAACCCTGATGCCCTTTTAGAGTATCAACCTGGCCATGGCATAAAAAATAGAGATCTAATGCAGAGGACTCTTTTACACCGGAAATCATAGTCGTTTTTAAATTATCACATGTCGCATTTTCGCTTACAAGCCAGTAAAATTTCTTATAAGATCTTCCAAGGTTTATGTTGGTTATCCATATAATTGCAAGTTCATTAAGAGAAGATCTTGAGCTATCTGTTTTCTCAAGTTCTATAAACATAAGGGCATTAGGTTTAGAGCCGGCATATGTGTTTTTTTCTAATACGCATGTAAATAAAAAAATAAAGCATAAGATAGCTGAAATAATATTCTTTTTCATGTTTTTTCCTTTAATTTTTTATATGAAACTCCGTCCAACAAACCGTAATCATGAGAGTTTCTATTTTTGTTGTGGCAGATAAATCTGCCATGTATGTTATATGAAAGAACATAAAATCAATACGTTTCTTTTATGACTTGTTGCGGACAAATCCGGGTGAAAAATCTAAACCAGCCTTGAGCCTGTTATTATAAAAATATTAAATACTTAGAAAATTTATATTTAACGGTTGCTTGTGTGTCAAGAATTATATTGTTTTGTAAGGTTCTGTTGAAGATGGAAGCTTTTTTGCCTTTAAAATAAAAACAGATGACTGTTCGGTATTTGATAAAAACAGAGTTTTTTTATTGAGTTTTTTATGTTTTTCTGAAAAAAAGAAGCTGTTGTTTGTAGATTTATTATAAATTTTTAATTGGTTAAGGAAAAAATTGTGGAATTTGATTTCTCACCTTATTTTAAAGAATATGAAGATGTTGTTAAATTGGCAGATGATGTATTTGCTCGTGTTTTAAGCAATTATCCATTGTGTGTAAAATGCAAAACAGGCTGCAGTGATTGTTGTAATGCATTGTTTGATTTAACATTTATTGAAAGCTGTTACATAAGCTCTAAGTTTAATGAAAAATTTACAGGTAAAGACAGGGAAGATATTATAGAAAAAGCAAGTAGTGCAGACAGAACAATTTGTAAAATTAAAAAAGAAGCTTATAAAAAATTAAAGAGTGGTACTAATGAAGTAGAAATTTTAGGTAAAATGGCTATTGAGCGTGTAAGGTGTCCTTTGCTTAATCGGACTAAAACTTGTGATATGTACGATTACAGGCCAATAACCTGCAGGCTGTATGGTATACCTTTGTCAATAAATAAGATGGGCCATACCTGCGGTATGTCCGGATTTAATGAAGGTGAAAACTATCCGGCTGTTGATATGGACAAAATAAATCAGAAACTATACAGTATATCCTTAAAACTTATGGATAGCTTAAACACCAAGTATACGAAAATAGCTGAGATGCTTATACCTGTATCCATGGCAATACTTACAGATTTCGATAAATCATATCTTGGGATAAAAGATTAGTTAAAGGCATATGAAATGGAAAAGAAACTAAGTACTGAAGAGGAAAGAAAAAAATAATTTTTGACAGTATGTCTTTAAAAAGGCAAAAATATATATTAAAAAAAGGGTATGAACAGTGGGAGCCTTTTCAGGAACCTAAAGAGCCTATTGATATTAGAAAAGATAAGACAAAACGTACAAGCCAGATGCTTATAAGGGAGTTTTTGCAAAACTGCTCCCATGAAAATTACAGTAATAGCTATGGGCAGGGTGCTTTTGAGCTTTGCCTTGGTATAATAAATGAGGAAGAGCGTTTTAAAGGGATGTATGATTTTGCCTGCTGGTATCAGCAGTTATTAAAAGATGAAGGTTATGAATAACTCTTTTTTTAAGTATCTAAATTATTTTTCCAGATAATTTAGATACTTATAGAACAGGTCTCAGCCGTGGCTGAGGGAAGCTCTGTTGATTGTTATGTGTGAAGATATTTTATAAATAGAGTAAAGTATTGTAGAAATAATAAGAGCATCTGAAACAAAAATAACTATTACTGACCTTAATAAAAAAAAACTGTATTTTCAAAAAACAGGCAGGAAAAAAATAAAAAAAGCAGTAAAAAATCTTCTTGAAGATGGCAGGCTTGAGTATTTATATGTTTTTGGGAACTCTTTTTTAACAGAGTCTTATAACAGGCCTGTTCGTGTTTCAAAGCATGTAGTATTAAAACCATTTGAAAAAAAGTTTAGTGCCGGGGCTGGTGACATAGTAATATCTTTGTTGCAGGGAGCATCTTTTGGTTCAGGAGAGCATTCAACCACAAGACTGTCTCTTATGGCCATGGAATATGCTTTAATGAACAAGAAGCTGTTAAAAGGGACAGGTAGAACAACAAAGTCATTGGATATAGGGACAGGAACAGGTGTGCTTGCCATAGCATCAGTTTTGATGGGTATAGAAAAAGCTGTTGGTATTGATATTGATTTATGCTCTGTTAGCGAAGCAAAAAAAAATGCAGATATTAATAATCTTTCTGATAAAATTACTGTTGATGACAGGGCGGTTGAAAAAATAGAGAGTAAATTTGATCTTATTATGGCAAACCTTAGATATCCTACTCTTATGTCAATATGTCCTCGGATTTCAAAAATGACAGATGATAATGGAGTGCTGGTTTTTTCTGGATTTAAAGACAGCGAATTTGCGGATATAAAAAAAAGCTATCTGAACTTTGGTTTTTCTTTTGTATGGGGAAAATGCGAAAAAAAATGGGGATCTGTTGTTTTTGTAAAAAAGGATGATACGCAGTACTGATAATATGTCTGTATGGAGATAATAGTAAAAGACAGGTGAAAAACAGATTTAACCATGACCGTAACTCTGGGAATCAGGTTTCTTTTTCAAATACTGAAGTTTGAGACAATTCAGCGTTTTGTAACGACTTGTTACTTGTCAGGCTGAACATGCACTACTATATCTAAAATATCAGGTATTTTGTCCATAGCCATTTTTTTTACCAGTTCAGATATTTTAAAGCCTTTTTTTACAGAGGTGGAGCCATCAATAATTATTACAATCTCCATATAAAGCTTCCCTCCAAATAGTCTGGATCTTATATTAACCACATCTATTACAAGGGGATGTTTCTTGGAAATGGATCTTATTTCTTCACATGTTTACATTGATGCTCCTGAACCAGTCAGTTCCGTTATGCCTGCCCTTCTGATTTTTCTGGCTGACTGGATGATTAAAAGGGAAATGCTCGCTGCTCCTATCTGCTCAATCATTACCATTCCCGGAAATATTATTGCACATCCTGTTTATAAAAAAGCAGGAATAGAGCTTATGGCATCTGAACGATGGTGAA
>JASFBI010000282.1 GCA_030149595.1 Desulfobacterales bacterium | reverse complement strand
GTCAAGTTAGGAGTTGATCCCAGGCATGCAGATCAAATGGTAAGGGGTACTGTAATATTGCCAAATGGCCTTGGTAAAGAAGTTAAAGTACTTGTTTTTGCTAAAGGTGAAAAAGAAAAAGAAGCCTCTGATGCTGGTGCTGATTTTGTTGGAAATGACGATCTTATACAAAAAATAAAAGATGGCTGGCTTGATTTTGATAAAGCAGTTGCTACGCCGGATGTAATGGCATCAGTAGGCAAAATAGGGCGTCTTTTAGGGCCTAGAGGACTTATGCCAAATGCAAAAACAGGAACAGTTACTTTTGATATTGAGAGAACGGTTAAGGAACTAAAAACAGGAAAGATAGATTTTAGAGTTGAAAAAGCAGGTATTATTCATACGCCCATAGGGAAGTGTTCCTTTGGTGTTGATAAATTAATTGAAAATTTTTCTATGTTTATAGGAAAAATTATGCGTTTGAAACCGGCATCAAGTAAAGGTATATATATTAAAAGTCTGGTTGTTTCATCAACAATGGGGATGGGTGTTAAAATAGACACAAATTTAGTTAAAGATTTTATTAAAAGTTAAAAATTTCATATATTTATTTTCTGTCAAAGACTGCAGGTGCACAGTATTTGTGTTTTAAAAAGAACAACCTGCCGAGACGGTTTTTTTTTAAACAGTAATGGTTACCTTCGGTTATTTGCAGAAACAGGAAGGGGTGGATACGAGTGGATCTTTCTGAAAAGAAAACAATTGTTCAAGATTTGCATGATAAGTTTAAAAAGTCTAAACTTGTTATTCTTGCAGATTATAAAGGTTTGAATGTTAAGCATATGACCGATTTGCGGAGTGAACTGCGAAAGGTTGATGCATCATGTAAAATAGCTAAAAATTCATTGGTTTTAAAGGCATCTGGTGAAACAGATGTGGTATTACTTAAAGAGTTCTTAAAAGGACCTAATGCTTTGATTTTAAGCTATGATGATCCTGTTAGTCCTGCAAAAGTTCTAATAGATTTTGCACAGGAGAACAATAAATTACAGATCAAATCTGCAGTTTTAAATGGGAAGTTGATTGATTTTGATGAGATAAAATCACTTTCAATGCTTCCTTCCAGGGAGGTTCTGCTAAGCCAGGTCCTTTCAGCATTAAATGGAGTCTCAACATCGTTTGTACGTGTGTTAAATGGTGTTGCTGGTAATTTGTTAAATGTTTTAAATGCTATAAAGGATCAAAAAGAGTCCTCGTGATTTAAAATGTATTGTGTCTGTGAATCTGGAAAAATAATTTAGAAAAGAGAGTTAACTGGAGGTTAATATGGCTGATATAACTAAAGAAGATGTAATTGAATTTATTGCTAATATGACAGTTCTTGATCTGTCTGAACTGGTTAAAGAGTTAGAAGAAAAATTTGGAGTGTCTGCAGCTGCACCTGTAGCAATGATGGCAGCAGCAGGTGGAGATGCAGGTGCTGCTGTTGTTGAAGAAAAAACTGACTTTGATGTTGTTCTTTTAGCCCATGGTGATAAAAAGATACAGGTTATTAAAGAAGTTAGAGCTATTACCGGCTTGGGATTAAAAGAGGCAAAGGCTCTTGTAGATGAAGCACCAAAAGCTGTAAAAGAAGGTCTTCCAAAGGAAGATGCTGAAAAAATTAAAGCTCAGCTTGAAGCTGTTGGAGCACAGGTTGAAGTTAAATAGTTTTTTATGTATAGAATTTGTCACATAAATTATATTACTATTCAGATTCTATTTATGTGACAATATCTATGAAATTTAAAACTTAATGACTTTGTATTAAGTTTTCATTTTACATTTTTATTATATATGGAATATGAAAATAACTTTTGTTGTTGAATTGTGGTCTTAATGTTTTGATATTGATTAGTTTAATCATTTAATTTTTAAAAATTAAATTAAGTGTATATGGCTAATATTCCCCCCGAGTATTTTTTTGTATATTTAAATTTAGTCTTGGAGTTATTAAAAGATTAAATGGATACTGCATTTTGAAATTGTCTTTAACCTCTGAAATATGAACTGATAAATTCCTAATTAAGAAGTGTTTAACATTAAATAGTGTTAAATTGTTTTGTGGTTATGTATTAAAGAATTGATAGTGATTTTATCAGTATAAATTTAGGTTAAAATTATAAAATTATATATTTAAAAAGTTTTGGGAAAAGTTGAGCGTAAATTTTATGTTTTTCAAAACCTTTGATTGGAGATTTAATGTCGGAAAAAACTTGGGCTTATAAACGTTTAAGGAAGAATTTCGGCAAGATATCAAAAATAGTTGAAATTCCTGATCTAATTGGAATGCAGCGGGAGTCTTATAATAGATTGTTGCAGATTGATGTGCCTGCAGATCAACGGAGAGATATAGGCCTTGAAGCTGTATATAGATCTGTTTTTCCTATAAAAGATTTTACAGGTACAGCCTCTTTAGAGTATGTCTCATATTCATTTGGTGAATCTAAATATTCTGTCTTTGAATGTTTGGAAAAAGGAATGACCTATGAGATATCTATTCGTATACGAATAAGATTAGTAGTATATGATATTGATAAAGAGCTTGGAACTTCAAATATCAGAGATATAAAAGAGCAGGAAATTTATTTTGGAACTATTCCTCTTATGACAAAAAGAGGAACTTTTATTGTAAATGGTACTGAACGTGTTGTAGTGAGTCAGTTGCATAGATCGTCGGGAGTTTTTTTTGATCATGATAAAGGAAAGGTTCATTCCAGTGGAAAAGTGATTTACTCAGCACGGATAATTCCTGTGAGAGGGTCATGGATTGATATGGAAATTGATCCAAAGGATATAGTATATATAAGAATAGACAGGCGCCGTAAGTTCCCTGTTACTTTGTTGTTTAAAGCCTTTGGTTATACAACCGATGATTTGCTTGATTATTTTTATCAGAAAGAGACAATTATAATCAAAAATGATAAAATTGTTAAACTCTTTAATGCAGCTTTTTTAAAAGGGCAGAGATCTATTTCTGATGTTGTAAATCCTGATAGTGGTGAGATTATAGTTAAACAGGGAAGAATGTTTACAAAAAGGGCTATTAAAAATCTTATTGCCATCAATATGAAGGAAATTATTATAGATGATGATTATTTATTAAATAAGGCAGCTGCAAAGAAAATTTATCATCCGGATGAAGAAGACATGGTTTTGGTCGATTCAGGTGAATTAATAACAGAAGAGATATTGGAGCTTTTTAAAGAAGCAGGTGTGGAAACGTTTCAGATTTTATATGTTGATGTTGCTTTAAGCAGTGATTCCATAAGAAAAACACTTTTACTTGATAAAGTGTCAAATAAAGAACAGGCTTTAATTGAGATATATAAACGATTAAGACCTGGAAACCCTGTTACTCCCCAGGTAGCTCAGGACTTTATAGATCATCTTTTTTTTAAGCTTGTATATTATGATCTCTCTGGTGTGGGTAGATTAAAATTAAATCACCGTCTTGATGTTAATGCTCCCATAAGTTTAAGAACTCTTCGGAAGGAGGATGTATTATTAACGGCAAGGACTTTGGTAGATTTGAAAGATACCCAGGGTGTTGTAGATGATATAGATCACCTTGGCAACAGGAGAGTTAGAGCAGTTGGCGAATTAATGGAAAATCAGTATCGTATAGGTCTGGTCAGAATGGAACGTGCTATTAAAGAGCGTATGAGTATGCAGGAAATAGATGCTCTTATGCCCCATGATCTGGTTAACCCAAAGCCTGTATCAGCTGTTGTCAAGGAATTTTTTGGAACAAGTCAGCTGTCTCAGTTTATGGATCAGACCAATCCTTTGTCTGAAACAACTCATAAACGCAGACTTAGTGCTTTGGGACCTGGTGGATTAACAAGA
>JASFBI010000281.1 GCA_030149595.1 Desulfobacterales bacterium | reverse complement strand
CGGATATTTCACCGGACAATCGGGCGGATATTTCACCGGACAATCGGGCGGATATGGCACCGGACAATCGGGCGGATATTGCACCGGACAATCGGGCGGATATGGAATCCGCCCCTACTTTTACGTTCTTTAATGTAAATCTAAAAGTTTTATGAATTTCTGTGCATTTTTAAAAAGCAGCATATCAATTTCATTTTTGTTTAATCCTGATTTTTCAAACTCTTTTTTGTATCTTGAAGGAGCAAGGAGAGGATAATCAGTACCAAGCAAAAATTTTTCAATGCCTATGGCTTCTGTCATAGCTTTTATGGCACCAGGACGATAAAGAAACGGCATGGCTGCTGTGTCAAACCAGCAGTTTGATAAAACCTCTTTAACCTCTTTTTTCATAAATCCGTAAAAAGGCAGTCCTCCGCCCAAATGTGCCAGAATCCACTTATTATCTCTGTGTGCTTTGATAAGGTTGTATAGCTGAATAAGAGTCATAGGGCTTTTTCCAGGATAGATATGGCCTACTGATTCATTTGTATGGAGCAGAATCGGTGCGTTTGCTTCTTTGCAAAGAGCTGCTATCGGCGACAGAGCTTTTACAGCATCTTCATTTAATCCATCCATGTAGAAAGCAAGTTCTCCCAGACCTTTGGCTCCTTTGGAAAAACAGCGGTCAGCCTCTTTTTGTGCATTTTGATTTAATGCATCAAATGTTGCAAAAGCAATTAGCCTGTCTGGAAATCTTTTGGCAGCATCTATTACATAATCATTATTTAAAATACAGTTCTCTTCTTTGTGCCAGGGCATACCAAAAACCACAGCAACAGCAACTCCCTGGCTGTCCATGCTGTTAATAAGATCTGTGCATCCGACAAGTCTTGCCCTGGGGTCTTTATAAATACTTGAAAATTCAGGTTCTTTATCAAAAAATTTTTCTCTGTTATCTCTTATTTCAGGAGGACAGATATGGACATGAAAATCTATAATTTGATTTGAAGACATAATATTTTTCCTAAAAAATGGGTAACGAACAAGGTTTTTTCTGTTATAATTGGCCCATGGTAAATGATACAACATCATCAATGGACAGAGTATCTGTCAATATCATTACAAGCCTGTCCATACCAAGGGCATTGCCTGATGTATCCGGTAAAGTTTCAATGTCTTTTAAAAATTTATCGGGCATTGGGTATTCTTTTTTACCTGAATTTAACCTTAACTTCATCTCCTTTTCAAAACGTTTACGCTGTTCTTTTGCACAGGTTAATTCTGAAAAACCATTACATAGCTCAATACCTGCAATATAAAGCTCAAACCGCTCTGCTACCTGTCTGTTATTTTCTTTTAATCTTGCCAAAGACCCTAACCTCGCAGGATAATCATATAAAAAAACAGGCCGTTTAAAACCTAAGTAAGGCTCTACTTCAAAACAGAGTACCTCTTCAAAGCAATTATCTTCTACAGCTTTTTTTGAACCCATGGATGCATATTTATCAAATGCATGTGCTACCGTCATTTTTTCCCAGTTTTTTGAAAGATCAATTTCTCTTCCATGAAAAGAGATGGAACTGTTTTTCCCGATTTTTTTAATGATAAATCGAATTAAATCTTCAGTATTTTTCATCATATAGTTATAATCAGTTCCAGAACAGTACCATTCAAGCATAGTAAATTCAGACAGATGCAGGTCCCCTTTTTCACCCTGCCTGAAGCACTTGCAAAGCTGAAAAATTCTGTCAAACCCTGAAGATATTAGACGTTTCATGCAAAGTTCAGGAGAAGTGTGGAGAAAATTATCTGTATCTGCACAAACAGCCTCTATGTTTGCTTCAGGAGCAGGAGCAGGAATTATTATCGGTGTTTCAACCTCAAGATAATTCTCTTTTAAAAAAAAAGATCTTGCAGCTCTGATAATTTCAGCCCGTATATAAAGTTTTTTATTTAAAAGCATTGATTTTAATCGTAAAAATATTTTTCAACTTTTGGAGTTTGATTTTTATCTATCAAATACGTATCTTTTTTACGGTCCTGGAGAAAGATCATATGAAACTGCTTTTTATCTGCTTTTTCATGCCATTTATAACCCTGATCTATACATTTTTTACATGCATATAAAGGAATATGTATTGCAAGGGCAGATCCCTTTTCCTTGGATGATGTTTCTATGCGTAAAGCACCAGGGCAATTTGTGCATGAACGAATTTTTTCTCTCTGCAACTCATATATACCATCAGTATCATAAAAAATATTTCTGGTACGCATATAAAACTCTTTTTTCCCAAAGACTCTATCTCTGTTTGACCCTCTTTTATTCCAGAGGTTTAGTACATTATCAGATATTTGCTCAATTTCCTTTGTAACTTCTTTTGTCTGTTTTAATTTTTCATAATCATAATCAGGCTCAACCACATTACTGTAATCCAATCCGGCAAGAGCAAGTATTATTCCTACATTAACATAGGGAAGCGCTCCTTCTATGGAATAACCTCCTTCTAAAACCGCAATATCCGGTTTAATAAGCTCTGTTAGTTTGGCATATCCCAGGGCTGTAAAATTCATATTTGTTAATGGATCTGAAAAATGATTGTCCTGTCCTGCTGAATTGATTATAAGTTCAGGTTTAAACTCATCAAGAATAGGTAATATTAAATTTTGTGCAGTATATAAAAACCCTTCTGCACCTGTATTGGGAGGAAGAGGGATATTTACAGTTGTACCATAAGCATTGGGGCCGCCCTGTTCATCTGTAAAACCTGATCCAGGATATAGAGTTCTTCCATCCTGGTGTACTGAAATAAACAGAGTATCAGGATCATGCCAGTAAATATCCTGGGTACCGTCTCCATGATGACAATCTGTATCCACTATGGCAACTTTTCTTATTCCATATGTCTTGCGCAAATACTCAATCATTATGGCTTCAATATTTACATTACAAAAGCCTCTTGCTCCATGAACCACACGCATGGCATGATGTCCCGGCGGTCTTACTAAGGCAAATCCGTTTTTTATTTTTTTTTCAGCAACTGCAACACCTATGGTTTTTGCTCCTCCTGCACTTATAAAGTGAGATTTTGTCATAACACTTTTGGCATCAGGAAGGCAGAAATGAACCCTGTTTACATCTTCTACAGTAACAATTCCCGGAGCAAACTCCACGATTCCTTCAATATCAAGGAGTCCTTCTTCAAAGACCTGATCCCTGGTATATAAAAGTCTCTCTTCTCTTTCAGGGTGAGAAGGATTAATTGCCCAGTCAAAGGCAGGGAAAAAAACAAGACCTGTTTTATGCTTTGCTTTTAACATATTAACACCTTTAAAACAGATAAGATCGTCACATAAATAATTTCACTCCGTTACTATCCGGCCTGCATTACAATAAATCTTCCTTCATCTCTCTGGCCTTGTATCTACCAGAAGAGACTTTTAAAAAAATATTAAACGTATATTTACCTGTCTTTTTATTAAATTAATTTTCTGAAAAAATATACTTTTTAAAACAAACGGTCATGAGACTGATCTGGATCTTTCATCCAAGTTTGTCCTCTTTCAAATCATAAAAGAGGCGTATTGTTTTTACGTTCTTTCATATAAATAATCAATATTATTTTTTAAATAAAAACAATTATACTGTTTTATCTTAAAACAGCCAGGTTTTTTACTTTTTTCTGTAAACAGATTTTATGAAAATTGCATCAGGTTTACAAATATTAACACAATCACCACAATTAACACAATTATCTTTGGAAGGTTTTGTTTCGTAGCTACATTGTTTTTTACATATATCACAATCATTACAGGACTCATTAATATCATACCTGAAAAAAGACATCTTTCTGAATAATTCAAGCACTCCTCCGGTCGGGCAGAAAAAACGG
>JASFBI010000280.1 GCA_030149595.1 Desulfobacterales bacterium | reverse complement strand
TGAAAGAATATAGTATTAATACGTCTCTTTTGTGATTTGTTGTGGGTAAATCTGAATTTTATTAGATATAAAGTGTAAAATTATTATATTCTATATCTAATAAAAAAATTCATCATACTAAAGCTGCCATTCAGTCAATCCTTTGTTGTATTTTATTGAAAGATTGACCCTTGTACGGAAAGCAACTATTTTTCCATTTTCCATTTTCATATCAAGTTTTGTAACTTCTGCTATTCTAAGATCAACTAATGTTTTGCTTGCTGTTTCTATTGCATTTTTTGCAGCATCTTCCCATGATTTTTTACTGGTACCTACAAGTTCAATTATTTTATAAACACTGTTATCGCATTTTTCATTGCTGTCCATGTCTATCTCCTAAAAAATTTTATTTATTTTTTTATTTATAGTACAGGTTGTAACTATTTTTACAAATTTTATTATTTTTGAAATATCTTTTCTTCCGGGTTTATATTCAACTCCTGAACTTACATCAACAGCATCTGGATAACTATCTTCTATTGCTTTTTCTATATTTTTTGCACAAAGTCCACCTGCTAAAATAAGAGGATGGTTTTCGCCGAATTTCCTCGATGATTTAAAATCCCAGTCAATTGCATTTCCTCCAGGAAGTTTTCCCCTGCCGCATTCCACAAGATATGAGTGTGCATTATATTTAATCACATCACTAAGAGATGGTGTGGAATTTACAAAAAGTGTTTTAATTACATTAACATTTTTTTTGTTTAATGCTTTTATAAAATCTTGAGTTTCCTGACCGTGGAGCTGGACAAAATCAAGGTTACACTCCTTTACTCTTTCCATGAGAAAAGAAAAAGATGGGTTAACAAATACGCCAACTTTTTTTACCTTTTGGGGCAAAGCAAGGCTTATATTTTTTGCCTGGTTCATTGTAAGATTTCTTGGACTTTTTGGGAAAAACACAAATCCTATTGCATCCACACCTAAATCAGCAACCTCTTTTGCTTCACAAATATCGGTTAAGCCACATATTTTTATCTGGGGTCTGTTATCAGATATTTTGTTCATCTGTTTTTACCTGTGTCTCTTTTTGCAAATTGATCAAAAAATCTACAGGATTTTTTGATCTTACAATACTTTCACCAATAAGAAAATTATATAGCCCAGCATTAACACACTGCACTATATCACTGGAATTCTTTATACCGCTTGCACAAACGGCTACCTGGTCACTTTCTAACTGGGATATAAGGTTTTTTGATGTTTGAATATCTGTTTCAAAAGAGTTTAGATTACGGTTGTTTATGCCTATGAGTTTAGCATCAGCATAAAAAGCAGCATCTAAGTCTTCTTTTGAATTAATCTCAACTAAAGCATCAAGGTCAAGTTCTTTTGCAAGATTTAAATAATCTTTGAGTTGCTGTCTTGATAAAATTTTTGCAATAAGAAGTATAGCATCAGCTCCAATATATAGTGATTCATAAATTTGATAAGAGGAGATTAAAAAATCTTTACGCAAAAAAGGAAGAGAAGATGCTTTGCCTGCAAGAATTAAATCATTATTATCTCCATGGAAAAATTCTCTGTCTGTTAATACAGATATGGCAGCTGCATTTCCACGCTCATAAGCAATAGCTGTTTTTTCAGGATCAAGATCTTTTTTTATTATTCCTTTGGAAGGAGATGCTCTTTTAATTTCAGCAATAATATTTATGCCGTATTTACCTGGTTTTGCAAGGTTATCAAAAAAAGGTCGTTTTTTTCTGTTTTCCAGTCTTTTTTGAGGGAAAAATTTTTCAGGATATTTCTTTTTTGCAACAGCTACTTCTTTTTTTTTTTGTTCTACAATTATTTTTAAAAAATCTTTCATTACTGCTTATCCGTTTGTTTGGGTAAAATCTATAAGGGCATTTAATTTTGCTTCTGCATCACCGGAATCAATGGCATTTTCCGCAAGTTTTATTCCATTTTCTATATTATCTGCCTTGTTTGCAGCCATAAGAGCAGCGCCTGCATTTATAAGGACTATGTTTCTTTTTGGTCCTTTTTCACCTTTTAAAATATTTTTTGTTATCCTGGCATTTGTTTTGGCATCTCCTCCTACAAGGGTTGAAGGAGCAGCAGTCTCACCAAAATAGTCTTCAGGTGTAATATCATAATTTTTTATTATATTATTTTTTAATTCACTCACTCTGGTTTGTGCACATATTGAAACTTCATCAAGCCCATCATGGCCGTGTACTACAAGCGCACTTTCTACACCTAAGATCTTTAGGGCATTGGCAAACATTTCTGTCAAGTGTGGAGCATAAACCCCCAAAAGCTGACAGTTTGCAGCAGCAGGGTTTGTTAAAGGACCCAGCATATTAAAAATACTTCTTATGCCTATCTCTTTTCTTGCCCTTGCAACATGTTTCGTGGCTCTGTGATAAACTGGGGCAAAAAGAAAGCCTATTCCAATTTCGGAAATGGCCTCTTCTGTAAGTTCAGGTTCTATATCTATTTTAACTCCCAGAGTTTCTAAAAGATCAGCACTGCCGCACATGCTGGAAACAGAACGATTACCGTGTTTTGCTACAGTAACGGAACATCCTGCAACAACAAAGGCTGTTGTTGTGGAAATATTAAATGTTTTGGCGCCGTCTCCTCCTGTTCCGCATGTATCTATAACTGTTTGTGCATTGGTTTGAATTCTGTATGCCTTTTTTCTCATGGCACGAGCTGCTCCTGCTAATTCTGAAAAGGTCTCGCCTTTTGTGGCAAGAGCTGCCATAAATGCACCTGTTTGGGCATTGGTAATCTGACCTGAAAAAATATCTGTTATTATCTGTTCCATTTCAACATTTGTTAAATCAACGTTGTTAATTATCTTTAATAGATTATCTGTAAACCCCATGGATCTTTTCCTTTTTAAAAGGTATTAAATCATTTTAAGGAAATTTTTTAAAAGTCTTTTTCCAACCCGTGTCATAATTGATTCAGGATGAAACTGAATACCTTCTGTTATAAAATCTTTATGCCTTATTCCCATGATTTCTTTGCATCTTGTTTCTGCACTAATATCAAAACATTCTGGAAGAGTTTTTCTGTTAACAGACAGGGAGTGATATCTCATGGCCTGGAATGGCATTTTTATTCCTTTGTATATGCTTTTGTCATCAGCTTCTATGAGAGATGTTTTGCCATGCATTAGTTTTTTTGCAGGGATAATTTCTCCTCCAAATGCAGCAGCTATGCATTGATGTCCCAAACAAACACCGAGAATGGGGATTTTTCCGGAAAAATATTTTACTATATCGATGGAAATTCCGGCAGATTCAGGCCTTCCTGGTCCGGGAGAGATTACTATACCACTGGGCTTTAATGAATTAATTCCATCAATATTCATGACATCATTTCTTATTACTTTTGTTTCTGCTCCAAGCTGATTAATATACTGAACCAAGTTATAAGTGAATGAATCATAGTTGTCTATCATTACTATCATATATTTATAGTCTCCGAAATATAGATATCTTAATTATTACAAAATTTCCAGGGCTTTTTCAATGGACATGGCTTTATTTACTGTTTCTATATATTCACTCTCAGGGTCTGAATCTGCTACGATTCCTGCTCCTGCTCTTACTGTAAGCTTGTTGTCTTTTATACATGCAGTTCTTATGGTAATTGCAAGATCCATATTTCCATTAAAAGAGATATATCCAACTGCTCCGCCGTAAGGTCCACGAGGAGTTTTTTCAAGTTCAGATATTATCTCCATTGCCCGTATTTTAGGTGCTCCAGATAAGGTGCCTGCTGGAAAAGTAGCTGATAAAAGATCCCAGGCATCATAATGTCCCTTTATATCACAACAGATGTTGGACACGAGGTGCATAACATGGGAATAT
>JASFBI010000279.1 GCA_030149595.1 Desulfobacterales bacterium | reverse complement strand
GCAGTAATAACCAAAATAATATTATTTTTTGAATCATAACTCTTTATCCTAAAAAAATAAATTTGACAGGCTGTTACAAAAACCTGATTAGTACAATGTTTCCACCTTAAACTTGAAGAAATTTTTATTCTGTAACAATCTGTCAAAACATCATGTGAAATCGTGGTTCGCAAAAATAAAAATACATTGATATGTATCAATTTTTTAGTAAAACATGATTGGTATTTCTGGTATGAGTTAATATAGTAAGCTTTACAGGAGTTGTGATCAAAACAGGAGTTATGACCAGATACGTTTGTTACAAATATTTAAATTTTAAAGTATGAAGAAACCATATGACAGGATATTGTGCAAAAGCAAGATAAAATTTATATTTTTTAAGTTATTCCAGTATGTCCTAATCCGCCTGTATCTCTTTCTGTTTTTACGGAAAACTCTTTTACTGTTTCAAACTCTACAGGAATAACAGGGACAAATACCATCTGGCAGATACGGTCTCCCTGGTTTACTGTAAAAGGTATATCTCCTCTGTTCCATAAACCGATAGTTATCTCTCCCTGATAATCACTATCGCAAATACCTATTAAATTTCCCAGAACAATTCCGTGCTTAATACCCAGACCTGATCTTGGAGTTATTACAGCCATGATGGAAGGGTCGTTAATGTTTATAGCCAGGCCGCTTTTTATTATTGTGGTCTCTTTTGGCTTAATTATTTCAGACTCCTTTATACAAGCTCTTAAATCAATGCCGGCAGAACCTTTAGTTGCATATGAAGGTAGAGGAATAGTACTTCCTATTAGCGGATTTAATATTTTTATTTCAATTTTTTTTTTCACAGTTGCAAAACCTGATTAATGAGTATATTTAAAATGATTTTAATAATATTTTTATTTTATTTATAATTTAATTATCTTTTAGTCAACTATTAAAATGTGCCGTACCTGTTTTGAAATATGAAAAAAGCAGATGTGTGTTCCCCAAAAAAAAATACTGTGTCTGTCTGTGTTCTGGCAAGTGGTAGTTGTGGTAATTGTATTTTTATTTCAGATGGAAAAACATCAATTCTTTTTGATGCTGGTCTTTCAGGAATTGAAATAGAAAAACGAATGAAAAGCAGAAGTATTTGTCCGGAAAAAATTGACGCCATTGTTGTATCCCATGAACACTCAGATCACATAAAAGGAGTTGGCATTCTTTCAAGGCGTTATAAAATACCTGTTTATATAAGTCCCAAGACCTATGAGAGTGCAAGTCCCAAACTTGGTAAAATAGATTCCATAATAAATTTTCACTGTGGGTCTGGTTTTAAAATAAATGGTTTTAAAATTCATCCTTTTCCCATATCCCATGATGCAGTAGATCCGGCAGGTTTTACCATTATAAAAAATGGCGTAAAAGTTGCTGTTGCCACAGATCTTGGAAAAGTAACAAATGTTGTAAAAGAACATCTCAAAGGGTCTGCCATACTTATACTTGAAGCCAATCATGACCCTGACATGCTTGCCAATGGGCCTTATCCATGGAGTCTTAAACAGCGGGTAAAGGGAAGATGCGGGCATCTTTCAAATTTTGAATCAAGAGATCTTCTTATGGAGTTGAATCATAAAGAGCTTTGCTATGTTGTTCTTGCTCATTTGAGTGAGAAAAACAATTCCAGAAAAAAAGCGTTTGATACAGTTAGTGCTGCTTTGTCCGGGAGAAATGTGTCCCTTTTTGTAGCAGACCAGGCTAAATGCTCACAGATGATCAAATTATAGTTTGGTATGGATAGATAACCTGCAGTCGTTTTTTCATTATTTTTTTTAACTCAATATTTTGAGGATAAATTAAATAATTAGGTTGAAGTTATTGTTCTAAAAATGGTATTAATTACTAATATTTTTCAAGAAAGTTCTCTTTTATATAACCGGCATGGTTATTTGCATCGGCCACAACAAAAAATGAAAGTTCAATGGCTATAGTCGCTTAGGCGAACTTTCATATAAAAATCCTTAGTTTAATTATAATTCTCTTATTTTTTAAAAATTGTTGAATTACATATTTTTTGTTCCAAAGAAATTAAAATTTGCAATTCTGACGCTTGTTTTTAAGAGTTAGAACTAACCTTTAACTTTAATTTTCAAAGGAAAAAACAATGGAAAAATCAGATAAAATAAAAGCTCTTCTGCATGATATATATGGTGAGTCAAAGGGGGATACAGCTTATGGAAAAATTTTCTCTTTGATAGAAAAGCATGGTAAAAATAAAGGGGAAAAAGAAGAGCTTTTTTCAGAAAAAGATATTGTTTTAATAACCTATGGAGATTCATTAACAGATGCTGGAAAGACTCCATTAAAAACACTGTCAGAGTTTACAGAAAAACATTTAAAAAATATTATTTCAGCAATACATATTCTTCCTTTTTGCCCGTTTTCGTCTGATGATGGTTTTTCTGTTATGGATTTTCATGCAGTAAATAAAGACCTGGGTACATGGGAAAATATAGAAGAGATAAGTCAAAGTGTTGAGCTTATGTTTGATCTTGTTTTAAATCATATTTCAGCCCAAAGCGGGTGGTTTGAAAATTATCTGAATGGGCAGCGTGGTTTTGAAAATCTTGCCATTGAAATGAATCTAACAGATGATCTTTCAAAAGTTACCAGACCAAGGTCCCTGCCTCTGCTTACTAAATTTAACAAGACAAATGGAGATGAGGTGCATTTGTGGACAACTTTTTCATCTGACCAGATAGATTTGAACTATAAAAGCATTGATCTGCTTGAAAAAATGGTAAATGTGCTGCTTGGTTATGTTAAAAACAGAGCATCCATGATTCGTCTTGATGCCATAGCTTATCTATGGAAAGAATTGGGATCAAAATGTATCCATCTTGAAAAAACTCACAAAATAGTTAAGCTTTTTCGTGGGATTTTAGATCTTACAGCACCGGATACAATGATAATTACTGAAACAAATGTGCCGCATCAGGAAAATATCAGTTATTTTGGAAAAGGTAATGATGAAGCCCAGATGGTATATAATTTTACCCTGCCACCTTTACTGCTGCACTCTTTTATAGAATCAGACACCACAAAATTGTCAAAGTGGGCAAAAAATCTCCAGATATTTTCAAATAAAAACACCTTTTTTAATTTTACAGCATCACACGATGGAATAGGAGTGCGTCCTTTAGAGGGAGTAGTCAGCTCCAAAGAGTTGGATAATATTATCAATACAGTAAAGGAAAATGGAGGAGATGTTTCATATAAAGATAATCCTGATGGTTCTAAAAGTCCCTATGAATTAAATATTACTTATGTAGATGCACTTTTAGATAAAAAAAACAAAGAGACCCATGTAGACAGGTTTATTGCTTCACAGGCAGTGGCATTGTCTTTACCTGGTATGCCTGCCATCTATATTCACAGCCTTTTAGGATCGCGTAACTGGCAGGAGGGGGTAAGTGAAACCAAAAGAGCACGGACAATAAATCGTAAAAAGCTTGTTGCAGATGAGATAGAAAAAGAGTTAAATGATAAAAATTCATTTCGCAGCAGAATTTTTTATCCATATATGAAACTTTTGAAAGTCAGAAGAAAACAGCCTGCTTTTCATCCCAATGCCTTTTTTGAAATTTTAGAGCTGGATTCAAAAGTATTCTGTATAAAAAGATACTGTTCAAAACAGATTGTATTTTCCATAACAAATTTTTCAAATGAAGATGTAACAGCCATTCTAAGAGGGAATGTACCTACATTTATGTTGGATTTAATGACAGGTGATCAGGTTGTTACAAACAGTGTAAAACTTAAACCTTATAATTATGTTTGGTTTTGTGATGTTGTATTTTAGGAACGAGGTAATATGGAAGCTTTTTTTTATGAAA
>JASFBI010000018.1 GCA_030149595.1 Desulfobacterales bacterium | reverse complement strand
AGGGGGATGTATTCCCAACAATTTAAAAAATACTCCAATGGATTTTGATTCTTTAACAGATGCTGGTGCTATGATGGGTTCAGGTGCCATGATTGTTATGGATGAACATGATTGTGTAGTGGATGTGGGTCGATATTTTTTAAGATTTCTTGAGGAAGAATCCTGCGGAAAATGTATTCCATGCAGACTTGGACTTACAAAAATGCGGGAAATCCTTGATAATTTTTCTGCTGGAAAAGGAAGTGAACAGGATATTGACACTCTTCAAAGCCTTGCCGAAGCTATACAGGATGGTGCATTATGCGCCCTTGGGACAAGCGCTCCCAATCCATGTCTTACCACAATAAAATTTTTTAAAGATGAATATCTTGCCCATATAAATGATCAAAAGTGTCCGGCCGGAGTATGCAAGGAACTTATTACATATTATATTGATTCTGATGCATGTACAGGGTGCAGAAGCTGTGCCCGTCTATGTCCTGAAAATTGTATTACCGGCAAGAAAAAAGAACCACATATTATTAATGCAGATAAATGTATTAGATGCGGCATCTGCATGGAAACCTGTAAATTCAATGCGGTTCAGGTAAATTAATAATTTTTTAAGATACTATAATTACAGGAGAAATGTTTAGAATGATTAAATTTAATATAAATGATACCGAGGTTGAAGTAGAACCAGGGTGCACTGTGCTTGAAGCCGCACGGCAATATGAAATTGAAATTCCTACACTTTGCTATCATGAAGCTGTCGCTCCAAGCGGAGCATGCCGTTTATGTATGGTTGAATTAAAAGAAGGTAACTGGTCAAAACTTGTTGCATCATGTATCTATCCGGCAGCCGAAGGAATTAATATATATACAGAGACCGAACGTGTTCAAAATGTTCGAAAATGGCTTTTTGAAATGCTGCTGTCCAAATGTCCTGGCAGTAATGAAATAAAAGAGATGGCAAACAAATACGGCGTATCTTCTACACAGTTCCCTATAGAAGATACTGATGAAAAATGCATGCTCTGTGGTCTGTGTACACGAATATGCGAGGAAGTCGTAGGTCTATCTGCTATTTCCATAGTTGACCGTGGTGTACATAAAAAAATAGGAGCACCCTTTTTAGTTCCTTCAGATATATGTGTTGCCTGTGGATGCTGTGTTACTATTTGTCCCACAGGGGCAATGAGCTCCCGTATTGATTCTGTTCGAAATGCACCATCTGTAACCCTTACGCCAGTGGCGTTATAAAAAGGAGGCTAATAATGAATAATATTCCTAAAATTGGTGTGTTTCTTTGTCAGTGTGGAGAAAAAATTAAACCACTGGTAGATTTGCCACTTCTTAAATCAAATTTAGAACATGAACCTGGGGTCATGTGTTGTGAAGTGTTACCATACCCTTGCATGCACCCCGGCATGAATTATATCATCAATAAAATAAAGGAAAAAAAACTAACCCGACTGGTGGTTGCCGGGTGTGAAAGCAGACTCATGCTAAAAAAATTCGAAACCATGCTTGAACCAGAAGGCTTACAAAAAGGCCAGATAGATATAGTAAATCTTCGGGGGCATGTTGCAAACGTAAGTGATCTTACTCCAGAGTTAAAAGCTGAAAAAGGTTCAAAACTTGTTCGTGCTGCTGTAGCTGAAATGATGGCTTTTATGCCCAGTCTCCATAAAAAAATCAGTATCAACAATCCACCTGTTATTGTTGGCGGAGGTATTGCCTCTTTTACGGCAGCTAATGAATTTGCCCGCAGGGGGGTAAGTTGTCTTTTATCTGTTCCGGAAAATGATTCTGATACTATTTTAAAAAACATTCACAAACAGTTTCCAGGTGAACGCGATAACTACACCCGCTTGAAAACTATTATAGAAAAAGTCACAAATAGCCCCCATGTTAAATTTCTTCCCAAGGGTGAGCTTTGTGATCTTACCGGAATAACAGGAGACTATACTCTATCATTTACTGTTCCCGAAAAAAAAGCAGTAGTAAAATATAGTGCAGGTGCTATTATAGCATGTTTAGATGGAGAATTAACTCCTCCATGTCCTGAATTTGGGTATGATGGTAAAACTGTTTTGTGTCAAACAGAGTTTGAAAAATTAGTATGGGGATATGAAATTCCAAAAGGAGATATAGTTTTTTGGATAAATGATTATGAATCAGGCCAGCCTGAATTTGCACAACTTTCTGTAGATTCAGCATGGGCAATGAGCAAATATATTTTGGAAAGATCCCGAAGCTCTCGTGTTGTAATTTTATATAATGAACAAATGCCAATTTCCCTTTCTGCTGCTGAACGAGCTGTTGGAAGAAAGCTTGGATTAACCTGGATTCCTTATAATAAAGCACTACAGCCAGTCATCCAGAACAAATATATTAGTTTTGGCAACGTAACTGACCATCTGGAATATGAAATACCATGGGATAAAATTATTCTTTCTCCTATTCGTAAAATTAGTGAAAAAGCACTAAATATTGCAAAAATACTTAGGATTACTCATAGTAAAAATGAATTCCTTGGTATTCATCATGTCAAAGTACGACCTGAGATGGTAGGAAGAGAGTCAACATACCTTGCAGGAAGTGCCCGCTATGCCTGCAATTTAAATGATGCATTAAGTCAGGGTAGAAAAGCCGGAAAAAAGAATGCTGAAATGCTGCAAAAATCTATGGAAAATAAACTTTATGCTCCTCATTCTGTATATGTTGTCGATACAGATAAATGTGTTGGATGCGGACAGTGTCAAGATCTTTGTGATTGCAGTGCAATAGGAACTGTTGAAGGTAGTGGTGGTGGATTGCTCCGCATAGTAGATCCTATGGTATGCACAAGTGGTGGAACATGCGCTGCTGCATGTCCGTATCAGGCTTTGACTTTACAGAATAATACAAATGAACAAAGAGAAGCAAGAATTGCATCTTTGGTAAAACAGTTATCAGGAGATGAGTTTGCAGCCTTTGCATGTTTATGGGGTGGTCTTCCTGCAGCAGATAATGCAGGAAGTCAAAATATGAAATATAATCCAAACATTCATATTCTTGGAATACCATGCATTGGACAAGTTGACACATCTGTTATGGCAAGAGCGTTTTTAGAAGGAGCACCAGGCCTGCTTCTTATCGGTTGTCCGCCTGAAACTTGTCACCACTCTTTTGGTGTAGACCATGCATGGAGCCGTGTCAATCTTATGAAAAAATTATTTTCTTTATGCGGATTTGACCGACAACGCATTGCAATAGCACATGCTGATTTAAACAAACCAAAAGAGTTCATACATACAGTAGAAAATTTTGCAGAAACTATTGCTTCCCTGGGAGGAGCAATAGAAAAAAACCCGGAAAACACAAGCCTTCTTAGAAGTATATATCGACTTGTAAAATATAATTCCCGAATACGTCTTTTACTATCTTCAGGTCTTCGAAGACCTTGGGAATCAACATACAGAGGCGACCAGCGACATGCATTAGAATATGACCGCAGTGATTTTACAGAAGCATTAAAAGAAGAATTTGTTAAGGCCAGATTAGAGGAGACCTTTATAGCTGAAAAACGCCCGTTCTCTATAACAGAACTTACAGATGTATTATCAGAAGATTCTATGAGAGAGCAGCTTGATGAATTGGTTGCAGATGGTGTTATAAGTCACACTTATAAAGAAGGGGTTCCTTTTTACACACTCTGTAATTAATAAATATTATGTATATAATATTTATTAAGATATTTCACCCACCCTGTAACCACTTATAATTTAACAAGTTACAGGTAGTTGCTATAAAAATTATTACAATAAAAGAGAGCGTGTCTACTGGTTTCCCCTTTACACATGTTCTCTTTTATCATAACTTTAATAAAAAATAGAAAATAAATATTTTTTTGTTTTTATTACCTCCGATTTATTCGGAGTTTGTTTTGTATTAAAAAATATGTTTTACAAATCAGGAGGATTCCATTGTTTAAAATAATAAAACGTCAGGAAATGGCAGAAGGAACCGTCATTCTCAACGAAATTGAAGCCCCGCTTATTGCACGTAAAGCCTTACCAGGTCAGTTCGTTATTATAAAAGCAACTGAGACCGGAGAACGTATTCCTCTGACCATGGCTGATACTGATCCTGAAAATGGAACAATTACCATTATATATATGGTTGTAGGAAAATCTACTGCTATTTTCAGGGATTTAAAAGAAGGCGATAGTTATATGGACGTTATTGGTCCTCTCGGAGCTGCAACTCATCTGGAAAAAGTCGGAAAAGTTGTTTGTGTAGGCGGAGGAACAGGCGTTGCTGTTTTACACCCCATTGCCCGTGGATTAAAAGAGATTGGGAATGATGTTACCTCTATAATAGGGTCAAGAAATAAAGACCTTCTTATTCTTGAAAATAAAATGAAAATTGCTTCTACAAAATTGCATATATGCACAGATGATGGTTCATACGGACATCATGGATTTGTTACCGAAGTTTTAAAGGATATTCTGGAAAAAGAAGATATTAAAATGGCTGTGGCTATAGGTCCTGTACCCATGATGAAAGCCGCATGTGCTGTTACCAAAGAGTATAATGTAAAAACCCTTGTCAGCCTGAATCCTATAATGATTGATGGTACAGGAATGTGTGGAGGATGTCGCGTATCTGTTGGAGGGGAAACCAAATTTGCATGCGTTGACGGACCTGAATTTGACGGACATAAGGTTAATTTTGATGAATTAATTCTTCGTCTCAGAGCATATGATATTGAAGAAAAAAAGTCTTATGACCATTACTGCAATCTGCAAAAAGCATAACTGAATTTAAGTAACATACATGGCAGATTTATCTGTCACAACAAAAATTGAAACTCTCATAATTACTGTCTGTTGGACGGAGTTTCATATAAAAAATAAAAAAGTTTTGGATTCAAAAAACTGTAGCGGAGGATAAAAGTGGCAGATAAAAAAGTTAAGAAAGAAAAAATTGCAAGACAAGTTATGCCTGAACAGGAAGCAGCAGTCAGAGCAAAAAATTTCGAAGAAGTTCCCATGGGACAAAGTTTAGAAACAGCAATAATAGAAGCATCGAGGTGTATTCAATGCAAAAAACCGGCCTGTGTTGAAGGCTGCCCTGTTGGTGTAGATATTCCCGGATTCATAAAACTTATTCAAGAAGAAAGAATGTCTGATGCAATAAGTAAAATATGGGAGAAAAACAGCCTGCCTGCTGTTTGCGGAAGAGTCTGTCCCCAGGAAATACAGTGTGAAGGAAACTGTATTATCGGTAAAAAAGGCGAACCTGTTGCCATCGGTAATCTTGAAAGATTTGTAGCAGATTACGAACGGAAAAAGAAATCCGCAGACAAACCAAAAAAAGCTGCTGCAACAGGTAAAAAAGTTGCTGTTGTTGGTTCAGGTCCTTCTGGTTTAACTGTTGCCTCTGATCTTATCTTAAAGGGACATGAAGTAACTATTTTTGAAGCTTTTCATAAACCTGGCGGTGTTTTAGTATATGGTATCCCTGAATTCAGACTTCCCAAGGAGATAGTTTTTTCTGAAGTTGCAGGTCTTGAAGAGATTGGTGTAAATGTTATGTGTAATGCTGTCATAGGCAGATCCATGACCCTTGAAGAACTTTTTGCCGATGGATTTGATGCTATTTATCTTGGAGTTGGAGCAGGGCTTCCAACATTTTTAAATATTCCCGGTGAAAATCTTACAGGTGTTTTTTCTGCAAATGAATATCTTACACGCTCAAATCTTATGAAGGCCTATCTTTTTCCTGAATATGATACACCTGTAATAAAAGGGAAAAATGTTATTACCCTTGGAGCTGGAAATGTTGCTATGGATTCCGCAAGAACAGCTTTAAGACTTGGTGCAAAAACATCAAGAATTGTTTATAGAAGAACAATGGATGAAGTTCCGGCAAGGGGAGCTGAGGTACACCATGCCGAAGAAGAAGGGGTAAAATTTTTCTTTTTAACCAGCCCTGTAAAGTTTTCAGGAGATGAAAATGGACGACTTACCACCATGACAGGTCTTAAAATGAAACTCGGAGAACCAGATGCATCAGGACGAAGAAGACCTCTTCCCATAGAAGGCTCTGAATTTGACCTTGAATGTGATCTTGCTATTATAGCAGTTGGTGCCGGAGCAAATCCACTTCTGACAAAATCCACAGAAGGACTTGAATTAAATAAATGGGGCTACATAGTAGCTGATGAGAAAAACGGCAAAACTTCCAAAAAAGCGGTTTGGGCAGGCGGAGATATTGTAACAGGATCTGCAACTGTTATTCTTGCAATGGGAGCAGGCAGACAGGCAGCTGATTCAATACATGAATACCTCAGTATTGGCTGGTAAATAAGTAATGATAAGCGTTGACAAAGCTTTGATATAAACCGGCATGGCCGGAGCATGGTTATTCTTTACCGGCCACAACGAAAATTGAAACTCTCATAAATACGGTCTGTTGGACGGAGTTTCATATAAAAAATAATAGTGCACCAGGCAAAGCCTTGGTGTACTTCTTGCCAGAAATACCACAGATCTTTTCTGCTGAACTGATTTCTTTACAATGCTTACACTGGTTTAGCAGCAGAAGTGCAAATCTTTAAAACTGCTGAATAGTCCTGTTAATGGTAAAGCTTTTATTTTATCCTAAGTCACTTATTGGCAACATCTCCTGATTTTATGAAAAGCAATATGGATTGTTAAGTTGCAAGTCACAATAACTGCTTGAAATAATATGAAATAATATGAATTCAAACTCAAAACTATTCTTGACAAATAATAAATACAGGTTTACATTTACCATTTGTTAAGAATAGTTTTTTGTGGATTATGAATAATGTTGTAATTATTTTGTATTTTTAAAAAAATTTAAAGAAGGCTTATTATGGGAAACAGGAGTGGAACAGTTTATAAGGATATTGACAAATGTATTGATGATATTATCAGGAAAATAGGTAAAAAAGTTGTTTGTGCTTTGCCTTTTGCCCTTGGAAAACCAAATCAGTTTATAAATCGTTTATATCAGCGAGCCAAGGATGACTCTGAAATTGAATTGAAAATCTTAACAGCTTTGACCGTTGAAGTTCCTTCTGCTAAAAATGGACTTAACCGCAGGCTTACCGAGCCCTTTGCAAAGAGAATTTTCGGAGATTTTCCCAGTTTTGAATACATGCTTGATTTAAGAAAAGAAGAACTGCCTTCCAATGTCTTTCTGTATGAGTTCTATACAAAGGCAGGTGGTTTCTTAAAATCAGATCATGTTCAACAGAATTATATTAGTTCAAATTACACTCATATTCCCAGAGATATGATAAATATGGGGTTAAATTTATCAGCCCAGCTTATGACAAAAAAAAATATTAACGGCAAGACACTTTACAGTGCAAGCTCTAATGCAGATACTACTATTGAACTGGAAAGACGTTTAAAAGCAAAGGAGGCAGGTGGACACAAATCTGTAGTGGTTGGTCAAATAAATAATAATCTGCCATTTATGTATGGTGATGCAGTACGGGAAGCTGAAGATTTTGATGTAATTATCGACAATCCATCGTATGATTTTAAACTGTTTGCCCCACCTAAAGTATCTGTTACAGACGTTGATTACATGATAGGCTTAAATGCAAGTGTTATGGTTCAGGATGGCGGTACTCTGCAGATTGGCATTGGTGCTCTGGGAGATGCAATTGTTTATGGATTAATACTTCGGCATAAACATAACAGTGTTTATAACTCTTTATTAAATGATTTAAAACTTGTAGAAAACAATGAAAAACTCATAGCTGATTATGGTGATACCGGAGTTTTTGACAAGGGCATATATGGTTCAACAGAAATGCTGGTTGATGGCTTTATGCGCCTTTACAAAAGCGGTATTGTAAAAAGAAAAGTTTATGATGATATTAACCTTCAAAAACTTATTAATGAGAAGAAGATAGCAGATAAAGTAACCCCATCTTCATTTACTGCATTAATAGATAATAATGTAATAGCCAAAAAGCTTACAAAAGATAATTTTAAGTATTTAAAAAAATATGGAATTTTCAAGGATCAATTAAAATTTGAAGATGGATATATTATAAACGGCTCAAAGAGCATTGAAGCTGATTTTACCAAAGAGGGTAATCTCTCAAAGGTTGCAGAAAATTGTCTTGGTAAGAATTTAAAGGGTGGAGTTGCCCTCCATGGATCTTTCTTTTTAGGACCCGAAGATTTCTATGATTCTTTAAATAATATGAGTGAAGATGAGCGTAAAATTATTAACATGACAGGTGTGGAATATGTTAATCAATTATATGGAAATGAAGAGATCAAACGTCTTCAAAGAACAAATGCCAGGTTTATAAATGCCGGAATGAAACTTACTCTGTCTGGTGCTGTGGTCTCTGATGCATATTATGATGGCCTTGTTGTAAGTGGTGTTGGCGGGCAGTATAATTTTGTTACCATGGCCCATGCTCTTGAAGATGCCCGTGGTATTTTAATGATTAAAACTACCCGGAAAAAAAATAATGTTACAAAATCAAATGTAGTTTTTAATTACGGTCATATTACAATTCCAAGACATTTAAGAGATATAATAGTAACTGAATATGGGATAGCTGATCTTAAAGGCCGATCCGATAAAGAAGTTATTGCAGCTATACTAAATATTACTGATTCAAGATTTCAGGAAAATTTGCTCAAACAGGCAAAAAATGCAAGAAAAATTCCATCAAATTATTGCATTCCTGACAGATTCAAAAATAATTATCCAGAAACAATTACAAACACTTTAAAACCCTATAAAAAAGAAAAACTGTTTCCTTTATTTCCATTTGGAAGTGCTTTAACCAGAGAAGAGCTGGTAATTGCCAGCTCATTAAAACAGTTCAAAGCAAAAATGAAAATTGAGCGTACATCATATGCCGAGATGAAAACAGCATATGCAACTATACCTGCTAAAGCATATCCTTATCTTGAAAGAATGGAACTTGAAAAAGCAGCCTCTGTAAAAGAAGATGTTCTGCAAAAGATGCTGATTCATGCACTCTCTTTGGCCGGTCATTTGTAACCAACCAAAAATTTTAGCCCCCTTTACAAGGGTGCTAAAATGATCTTTTTATTTTATCTCATTCCAATTCCTTATTATCATCAATAATCAAAACGTTTGCCATCTTAATCCTTGCTCAACCAGCACCAAAAAAAATGAATTTTAAAAATTTTAGATAACAGTAATATATGAAATGATATAAAAAAAATCTGGGATTTGTATTTAATAAATGTCTTTAGAGATGAAGCTAATTTCCTTAATTAACAATGCCTTTAATCTAATACTCTACAAATTATTTGTCAAAAAATCTATTAGAATTGCAATGCTTTGAGAATTGGTGCCGAAGGGGAGACTCGAACTCCCACGAAAATACATCCACTAGATCCTGAACCTAGCGCGTCTACCAATTCCGCCACTTCGGCATAAAGTTATCAATAACCTTTATTAACTGTTTAATCAATATTTTTTATATATAAAAAAATATTGATTAAACACTAATTTTTTTCTATATATATATTTTGATTAATTAAGTCAAGTATTACATATATTTCAGGAATTATTTATGCAAATTATAGAAAATTTTGAAAAAATCAAAACACCATTTAAAAATTCAGTTGTAACCATAGGAAATTTTGATGGTGTACATACAGGACACCAATATCTTTTTAAAAAAGTTTTAAAAATAGCTGAAAAAATAGACGGAACTGCTATTGCCATTACCTTTAAACCTCATCCTGCAAGAGTTCTAAAAAACAGTGGCCATCCACCTTTAATAACTCTTTATGAACAAAAAACAGAACTTATAGCTGCTGCTGGAATCCATGTATTAATTTGCATACCTTTTACAAAAAAATTTGCATCTGTTACAGCAGATTTTTTTGTAAAAGATATTCTTGTAAAACAGATTGGAACTAAAGCCATTGTAATAGGTAATGATTACGCCTTTGGTAAAAACAGAGAGGGCAATATAGCATTTTTAAAAAAATATCAAAAAGCCCTTGGCTTTGATGTTTTTGTGGCAAACTGGCAAAAAACAGAAAAAAGTAACACAAAAATAAGCAGTACACTAATCAGAGAAATCGTTCAAAAAGGACAGGTTGGAAAAGCAGCAAAAGCATTAGGCAGATATTACCAGATCAGAGGCAGAGTTGAACAGGGACGGGATCGAGGAGGCAAGCTTCTTGGATTTCCAACGGCAAATATTAATTTAACAGATGAGCTTAGCCCTAAAAAAGGTGTTTATGCGGTTACTGTAGAAACTGGTAAAAAAATGTATAAAGGAGTTGCAAATATTGGATTCAGCCCAACATTTGCTGATCATATTTTTACTGTTGAAGTTCATATACTTGATTTTTCACAAAACATATATAATGAAAAAATAAGAGTTAATTTTGTTTCAAAATTAAGAGAAGAAAAAAAGTTTAACAATATAGAGGAACTTTCCAGACAGATAGGTAAAGATATTTTAATAGCAAGAAAACTTCTTAAAGAATAAAGAGTAGTTTTTTTGTTTTCATCACCTTTAATTTTTCAGGATGTACAGACTATAATTAGATCTGCACATCTTTAATCTGTATATACTAAGCATATGTACATAAATATTTATATTTTTTTGCAAATAAATTTTGCCATGAAATTTTATAATAATTTATGCCTTCATGCTTATTTCAAATTATATTTTATTTTTATATTATGACAATACTTAAAGTTTTAACATATCCAGATGTTTTTTTAGAGCGTATAGCTGAACCTGTAAAAAATATAGATGAAAATATGTTATCTATTATAGATAACATGGCAGAAACCATGTATAAATTTGAAGGAGTCGGTCTTGCTGCAACCCAGGTTGGTATTAACAAGAGAATAATTATCTATGATTATGCCCAGACAAATTCAGAAAAAAAAGAGTTAATTACATTAATTAACCCTGAAATAATTTCAACAGAAGGCTCTTTTACTTCTAAAAATGAAGGGTGTTTAAGTGTCCCTGACTATAGGTCTGATGTAAAAAGAGCAGCTTCTGTTAAAGTTACTGCAACAGATAAAAACGGCGACAAGATAAATATAGAAGCTCAAGACCTTTTATCTGTTATCCTTCAACATGAAATAGACCATTTAAACGGAATTTTGTTTATTAAAAGAATCAGTCCTTTAAAAAGACAGATCTATATAAAAAAACAAAAAAAGAATAAAAAAAACCAGTAATGGCCTGTTAGATTTTTACATCTGTTTTACTGGGGAGAGGACTGCCCTTCCCCAGTAAAAAAGGGAGATACAAGGTAAAAGTTGACAGCTTTGAAGTTGACGCAACTAAGGCACCAAATTTATTGGTAAGAAAAATCTCCCCATATTCGTCCTTTAAGGTTGCCTGCTGATTTTTTAAAAAGCGTGACACATCATTATTAGTGAATTTTAAAATAAATTTATCTGCAGGATCTTTTATTGATTTCCATTTTTTATTTTGACCTTTTATACTCCCCTCTC
>JASFBI010000278.1 GCA_030149595.1 Desulfobacterales bacterium | reverse complement strand
AATGCAAATATTACCAGTTGATGAAATTTTGGCGTAACAAAAAAATGCACCTGACCGCAGGTTGCCCCGTTGTATTCCGAGGATTAAATTTATTTTTTAACGCAGAAATTAGACAAAGTAGTGTTTTGTAACAGCCTGTCGAACAATTCAACGCTGGGAGCAAAAGGGATTATCAGATAACAGGAAAAATTCCAGAGCTGTTCCTGCCAATAAATTGTCTGATTATGAAAATAACAAGCCGAGAAAACATATGTACACCCGGCTTGTTATAAAATTATTTGACTATGAAATCGCAGATAAGTTTAAAAACATCGGAAAGCTTTAAAATCCCTACAACTTTTTCATCTCTAAGTACAAGTAAAGACTGGTGATGCCCGAGAATAAGCTGATGTATTGCTTCAGCAATACTATCATTTTCATCAACATACTCTCCTTCACCAAGAGAGTGCATAATGGTTTTTACTTTTAAGTTTTTCGCTTTTTTTGCAAGAATTTCGCTGTTTTCATTCCATAAATTATAATGATCAAGCATTGAACCAATCAATTTATTACTAAGACCAAATCTGGACAAACCGAGTTTCCCTAACTGATCAACACGTCCAAACTGGCTGTATTTTGGTTCCAAAGCCCTTAAAACATCAAGAGCACTAACCTTCCCTGAAATTTCCCCGTTTTTATCATATACAAGAACTGCCTGGTGTTTATAATTATACTCCTCTGAATGGTTTTTTTGGTAACCAAGAAGCGTTTCCATGGCTTTTCCCAAGGTATCATCTTCTTTGACTGTAACATACTCAGACAATGGCAGCGCTAACTCTTTAACTTTTTTAAATTTCATTTCAATTTTATCCTTATTATTTTATTTTATAAGAACAGGCATACCCATAAATGGCCATATAATTAAAACAGCTATGGCTATAACTATCATCAAAATACAGCTGGCTGGAATACCATATTTAAAAAACTCACCTGTTGTAAATTGTTTTGAATCATATGCAATGGCATTAGGAGCAGCACCCACTAAAAGCAAAAAAGGCATTCCTGCTGTAACCAATGATGCAAAAAGAATAACCTCAGGAGCAACACCAAGATAAGGTGCAATAACGAGAGCTACAGGTAGAGAAATAGCAATGGCTGCTACATTCATTATAAAATTAGTCATCATCATGACAAAAAAAGCAATGCTCATAATAAAAACAAACCAGTGTGAATCTTTAAAAAAAGAGAGCCAGTTTATTGCAAGCCACTCAGCAGCACCGGTTTCCCACAGACAAAAACCAATACTCATAGCACCTCCAAAAAGGAGCATTATATTCCATGGAACTGTTTCAAGATCATTAATATCAAGAATACGTAAAATAAAAAAAAGAATAGTTGAAACCAGTATAATAGCATTTTTGTCAAGGGGTTTTAAAAACGGAACAAACGATCTCAAAGACATAATAAAAATACAGGTAAAAATAATAGTTGCAGCAATGATTTCATCTCTGGTAATTTTTCCCATGGCAGAACTCAAAGATCTGGCCTTTTCTCTTAACCCTGGTATAGTTCTTTTTTCAGGTTTGAAAAAAAACATGAAAAATCCCCACAATATAAAAACCATTGCCCAGCCAATGGGAAACATATAGTAGGTCAATTCAATAAAAGAGATCTCAACTCCTATGATATCTTTATAAAATCCAAGTGCAACAGCTCCCCTTGCAGCACCAAGAAGGGTCACAATACTCCCTGCCCCTGCAACAAAAGCCATTCCCATAAACAGACCTTTTCCAAATTTAGTCGGTGTTTCATCATCAGCATACATCTGATAAATTATTACAAGAAGAGGATACATAGTTGCCGCAACAGCTGTGTGAGCCATGATATGGGTCAATGCTGCTGTTACAAAAAAACATCCCAGATAAATCATACTTGTCTTTTCACCAACAATAATCAGCATTCTGTAAGCAAGTCTTTTTGTAAGACCTGTTTTGGTAAACACCATGCCTATAACAAGTGAGGCAAAGATAAACAGAACCGAAGGGGTCATAAAATCTTTAAGTGCAGAATCTGCTGTACGGATTAAAAACAGAACCTGAAGTACACCAATGGTTAAACTGGTGATACCGATGGGAACAACTTCAAAAACCCACCAGATACCTCCCAGAAGAAATACTCCTATTGCTCCTTTGGCTTGAGAACTCAGTACAAAATGTTTTCCTGAAGGATCAATTGCATCAGGCCATTGTGGTGAATAATTAACAATAAGAAAGAGTGAAATTCCAAATAAAAGAAAAAAGATACGTTTCCAGTCAATATTTTTTTGTGTAAATGCCATAACTCGTGTTGTCATTATTTTGTACTCCTGAAATTACCATCCCCTGGTTTTCAATATATTTTCAATCTCTGCCTGCCTTATTCGTTCTTCATGCTCATGTTTTAAAGCATGAGCCTGAAGAATTTTTTCTGAGAGACTATCTGTATCAGCAGGTTTCATAAGAAAATCAAAAGCTCCCATCTTCATACCCAAAATTGCATTTTCTACAGTTGCTTCTCCGGTCAACATAATAACCGGAATAAGAGGTTTCTCTTTTTTGATCTGTGCCAGAGCGTCAATACCTGAAACCTCTGGCATAAGAACATCTAAAACAATGACATCAAAATCAATTTTTTTAACAATTTCAACAGCTCCCTCTCCTGAACAGACTGTAGTTACAGAAAAACCCCGTATTTCAAGCCGCTCTGCCAATGTTTTGACAAACTCCTCTTCATCATCAGCAACCAGTACCTTAGTTTTCATTTTATCTCCTTTTTCAAACTAACTTAAAATAAAAACAGCCTATATTTACAAGCTGTTAAGCCATTTGTTTCCTCGCTTCAATCTTCCTGTATGCCTTTTTCATTGTCTCGGAAATCAGATCAATATCTGCAGGTTTCTGCAAATATGCAAAAGCACCTAAGTCCAGGCATGCTTCTTTATCTTTTTCAGATCCGTGACCAGTTAAAATAATAACCTCTATCTCCGGTTTATTCTTTTTGATTTTTTCCAAAACCTCAAATCCATCTATTCCTGGCATTTTTAAATCCAGAACAATAACTTCAGTCTCTTCATTTTCAGTAAAATCCAGTGCTTCCTGCCCATTATAGGCTATTTCACTTGTAAACTGTCTCATCCTTAGACGTTCTGATAATGTCTGAACAAATTCTTTTTCATCATCTACCAGAAGTATCCTCAAAGGAGTTTCAAATTCATAATTGTGTATAATATCGCTTTTATAATAATTTTTACCAATTTCTGTTTTCACTGATTTTACATTGGGTATCTGCTGAACAGTATTAATAATTTTTTGTTGAAATTTATTTAACATCAGAACTTTTTTATCAATGGTTACAACAATGTTGCCGCCTGAAACTTTTACCAAAAGACCCTGACCTATTTTACTCAAAGCTATTTCAGCATCTGCTGCGAGTTTAAAATCAAAAATTTCATTTATTATAAGGTCTTCTTTATTTAACAAAAGTTCTTCAAGATGTTTTGAAATTAAACTAATAGACTCTTCAGCTTCCAACTTGTCTGTAGGAATAACAATATCATAAAGAGATTTATTCCATGCTTTTTTCCCAAAAAGAAAATTTGTCCATAAAAACGCATATTTATCTGAAGTTTCTATATTTTTGATTACATCTTTTTTTGATAAATCAAAATTTTTCATGCCATTTTCAATTCGCTGTTCTTTGTTTGAGATAATAAGCACTTTTATAACATGTGTCACCTCTTCAGGAACAAGGTGACCTGTATTTCCATAATAAATACAAGACCCTTTACCTACAAATTCAGAAACTGTTTTTTTCAAAAGTGCTGTACACTACTTTTTTTCATGGGTAAAATCATTTAAAGCAATCTGTTT
>JASFBI010000277.1 GCA_030149595.1 Desulfobacterales bacterium | reverse complement strand
TCCATCATTATAGAAGGCCTGTGCAAGAAAAGCTGCATTTGTATTGGAATCATCTCCTCCCACTATAATAAGTGCATCAATGCCAAGTTTTTTGCATGTTTGTCTGGATAAATCAACTTTCTCCTTAGCATCTATCTTGGTCCTGCCGGTTTTAATCATATTAAAACCACCTAAGTTCCTGTGCTGATTAATAAATTCCAGCGTAAACTCAATTGTCTGATTTTCAATTATCCCATCAGGTCCTACAAAAAATCCAAAAACTCTGGTATCAGGATTAGCTGTTTTAGCAGCATCATAAAGACCGGCTATTACATTATGGCCCCCTGGTGCAGGTCCCCCTGAAAAAACAATCCCTATATTTCTTTTTCTTTCATATCCCTTTTTTTCTGCACCATCTAAAAAATCAGCACCTTTTACTTTCTGAACCTTATTATCTATTATATCAGGTAATTGTAAAACAGCCTCTTTATTAAATCTAAATCTGTAATCATCGGCATCTTTTAAATAAGTATATTTTTTTGATAACACACCACAAATAGATGGACAATACTGTGTTCTTTCCAGAACCTCCATATTTATATTGGAGGTTACAGCCATAACTTCAGGATATTTTAATATAGTTTCAATATCCACTGAATCCTTTTTAACCATTAACTTTCTCCTAAAAACTACAGAACAGCAACTCTGTTACGTCCATTTTTTTTTGCTTTATACATTGCCTTATCAAGACGTTTAAAAACATCATCAATACTCTTGTCTCTCTTTATTACCTGGGTTACGCCAATACTTATAGTAATCAACACCCTCTCTTTTTTATGAAAAAACTCTATCTCTTCAACCAGTCCTCTTATTTTTTCCGCAACATAAGCAGTTTTTTTTCTATTGGTTTCCGGAAGCAAAACTATAAACTCTTCACCTCCAAATCTTGCTAAAAAATCAGTTTTCCTTAAACCTGGTTTAACTCTTTTTATTATCTCTTTTAAACATTTATCTCCTATATCATGTCCATAGAGATCATTAACTCTTTTAAAATGATCCACATCAAAAAGCATCATGGAAAAAACGCTTTCATATCTCAAAAACCTCTCCATCTCCTCATGTGCCTTTTTATTATAGGCTCTTCTATTAAAAGCTCCTGTTAAAGGATCTTTTAAAGCCTGATCCCTATAAGAATCAGCCTGCTTTTTTGCAGAATAAACTTCACTTTTCAACTTTCCCATACTTGAATAAAGCAAACCAATCTTTTGCTCAACTGCTTTATCGTGCAGTTTATCATCTTTATTTTTTTTCTCAATTACAATTTTTATTTCATTTATTTTTTTGCTAATTATTTCTTTTAACTCTTTCAGGGAAAAACTTAAATTCACCTGTCCGCTAAAATCATCCATATTATCTAACAATAAATCAGTAAATTTCTTATTCCCTTCAAAATCCTGAAAACTATATTCAAATGAGTCTTTAATATTATTTTCAACCTCAAAAAGATTTCTACCTACATCTGTAATAAACAAAGCCATATTTTCTATTTCCTCATTTAATTTTGTTATATAATCTATAATAAGGTGAAGAATATCACTGGAAATACTATCGAGTTCATTTAAGTTTTCAGCAACATCAACTCTCTGGCTAATTATATTTAACTTAGAATAAAAACCTGCTCCCAAATAAAGCTTAATCCCATCCAAAGCCTTCATGTAGATCTTTTTCTGATTTAACACCTCAACAGAAGAGTCTTCTTTTATCTTTTTTTTAGATTTTAAATCTTTAAAAATATTTTTTATCAGAAATTTTTTATCTGCTCTGTTTTCGCTTAAATTTAATTCTGCTTTTATGGTGAAATCTTTAAACTTTTCAAAAAAAACAACAATTTCTTCAAATTTTTCTGCTTTTTTGATCTCTTTTTTCAGGATATCTATATATTCATACAACCTTTTATTTTCTTTTACCCTAATAAGTTTAAGAAGCACTATCAATGCATTATTATAAAACCTCGTCTGCTGTCCCAATTGATCTTCAACAGCATTAATCTGCCTTACAAAATCATTCTTTTTGTTGCTCATCAAACTACCTGACACTTCTTTTGATAAATTATTTTTTCCCATAATATTTTATTTGGATATCAATATGCCTTCATGGTTATTATTTAATGAGACCTTTGAACAACTCCTGTTTTAATGAATCTATCTATTCTAACAGATTGATTTTATTAGAGACAAATTTTGAAAATTGCTATTATTCAAAGGTCTCTATATTAAGATTTATTAAGGAAAGCCTTGAGAAATTATTACTTTAAACTTATATGTATAATTATATTTTCTATATATATATTATTTTTACACATATAAGCAAGTATAACTTGCTATAATTTATGTCAAGAATTGTACAGAATTTTTTAAAAAATTATAATATTGAAAAAGGTAGTGATTTATGAAATTTAAATTGTTTAAAAAAAACAATAAAAATACTGATCTCAATGAGACCTCTGATAACAGCAACTCGCAAACCAATCTTTTTAAACGTTTAAAAAAAGGGCTTTCCAATACCAGAACAATCCTTACAACAGACATAGACAAACTCTTTACAAACAAAAATAATATTGATGAGAAACTGCTTGAATCCCTTGAAGAAATCTTAATTACATCTGACATGGGTGTTCAAACAACAATGGAAATAATAAATAATATATCTAAAAGAAAAACGCCCCTGTCAACTCCGGAACAATTAAAAAATATTTTAAAAAGAGAGATACTTTCTATAATTGATTCAACCCCGACAGGTTTAACCAAAAAAACACTTTCGCCACATGTTATTTTGGTTATAGGCATAAATGGAGTTGGTAAAACAACAACCATAGGTAAAATGGCAGCAAATCTAACAGATAGTGGCAAAAACGTTATTCTTGGCGCTGCAGATACATTTAGGGCAGCAGCAATTGAACAATTAACTATCTGGGCAGAAAACTCAGGTGCACATATAATAAAAAACAAAATAAACTCCGATCCGTCAGCTGTTGCTTTTAATGCGGTTCAGGCTGGTATAGCAAAAAAAGCTGACTTTGTCATTATAGATACAGCAGGCAGAATTCATACAAAAAACAATTTAATGGAAGAGTTAAAAAAAATCAAACGAACCATAGCAAAAAAAATGCCTTCAGCACCACATGAAGTTTTATTGGTTTTAGATGCCACCACAGGCCAAAATGCACTATCCCAGGCAAAACTTTTTAATGAAGCAATTGATGTCTCTTCAATTGCTTTAACAAAATTAGATGGAACCGCAAAAGGAGGCGTTATTGTCAGTATATACAATAATCTTAATATTCCTGTTAAATATATAGGGGTTGGAGAAAATCTTGAAGATCTTCAGAATTTTGATCCAAAACAATTTGTTGAAGCTCTTTTTTAATTTTAAATAACCTGCATGATCGCAGATCACAACGAAAATGGTTATATATTCCATGAATAGTATAACGATAGGAAATAAAAAATTAACTATAGATAAGCTTGTATCTGTTGCAAGGTCATCTATTAATGTTCATCTATCTGATGAAGCCAGAAACAAAATTAATAAAATATATGGAATGGTTTTGAAATGGATTGACGAAAAAAAAGTTATCTATGGCCTTTCCACCGGTTTCGGGGCATTAAGTCATGTTATAATTTCAAAAAAAAATCTAAAAAAACTTCAAAGAAATATTATACTAAGTCATGCAGCAGGTGTTGGTAATTTCATGGATAAAGATATAGTCAGAGCCATGATGCTGCTTAAATTAAATGATTTTTCCATGGGACATTCTGGGATAAGCATAAAAACAGTTGAAACCCTTGAATATATTCTAAACGCAGGGATCATACCTCTAATTCCTGAAAAAGGTTCTGTTGGAGCAAGTGGTGA
>JASFBI010000276.1 GCA_030149595.1 Desulfobacterales bacterium | reverse complement strand
GATAATTTGTAAATACCTTCAGGGCCTGCTGATGCGAGGTAAATAGCTGCGGCAATTGCATTTAAATTTGAATTTGTACAGATATTTGAAGTTGCCTTCTGCCTTCTTATGTGCTGCTCCCTTGTAGATAGAGTAAGAACAAACCCAGGATTTTTATCCATATAAACAGTTTTTCCCACAATACGCCCGGGCATATTTCTGACATATTTTAAACATGTTGCAAAAATACCGAGTCCAGGACCTCCAAAAGACTGGGAAATACCAAAGCTTTGCCCTTCACCACAAATAATGGTAGCACCAAGATCTCCGGGATTTTTATATATTCCGTATGCCAGAGGTTCTGTGAAACAGACTATTAAAGGGATATTACGCGTATTGGCACAAGAAGCAGCTTCGCTTATATCTTCCATAACCCCGAAAAAATTTGGAGACTGTATTACTATTGCAGCAAGATCTTTAACTTTTTTTAGAAAAGAGTAGTCTGTCCGGCCATTTTTTTTATAAGCAAGGGATATCATTTTCCCGTTAAAAGGATGAACATATGTTTTTGTAACTTCAAGATAGGCAGGATGAATAACAGATGAAAAAGCTATATTTTTCTCATCTGTTATACGCATGGCCATTAAAACAGCTTCTGCTAAAGATGAAGCTCCGTTATACATGGATGCATTGGAAACTTCCATGCCAAAATAGCGGCAAATCAGGGTTGCATATTCATAGCTTGCCTGTAGTGTTCCCTGGCTCATTTCAGGCTGATAAGGGGTATATGAAGTTTTAAATTCAGACCGGGATAAAAGGTGTTTCAGATGTTCAGGAATATAATGGTTATAGCTTCCGGCACCAGCAAACACCCTGTATTTTCCCGATGGTGACATCTGTCTTGTCAGATCAGACATTATACAGTCTGTTTCCCATTCAGTTTTAAATTCCGGGATATTTTTTGTATTATCAAAAAAAACATTTTCAGGGATCATATGAAACAGATTATCAATGCTTTTTATGCCTATTGCATCAAGCATCTGTTTTTCATCTTCTTTAGTATGGGGGAAATACCTCATGTAGCAATCACCTTTTTTTTAAAAAAAATGAAGATAAAATGTAATATTTTTTTATTCTGCTTTTAATATATTCAGATATTCTTCTTTTGATAAAAAGCTGTTTGTCTCTTCAGGATTATCCGGTTTTATCAAGACTATCCAGCCTGTCTCATTTGGGGATTGGTTTACAAGTTCCGGAGCATCTTCTAAAGCCATATTTACAGATACAATCTCTCCTGAGATTGGCATAAACAGGTCGGATACAGCTTTTACAGACTCAAGATTTGAAAATTCATCTCCTTTTTTAAACGTATCTCCTGCTTTTGGAAGATCAACATAGACAATGTCTCCCAACTGATCCTGTGCGTAGTCTGTTATTCCTGCTTTTATATTTTCCCCAACTTTTTTAACCCATTCGTGGGTTTCTGTATAAAAACAGTCATCGGGTAAATTAAGCTCATTTAACTCTTTCATAGGCTGTCCTTTTATTTTGTTGATTTTTTATATGAAACTCCGTCCAACAGACCGTAATGTGGCCGATAAAGAATAACCCTGCTTCGGCCATGCCGGTTATATTAAAAAGGGAAAAATAACTATATACAAATGATTCTGGTTTACGTATGGATATTATTTTTTTAAATCGTGATCTTTATTATGATGCAAAGATTTTTAAATTGTATATTTTTTTCGATGATCTTTCAATATTAAAAACAGTTTTTTGAGTATGGATTGATAAGAGAGGTGTTTGAATAATTACATCCGGTTTGAAAATTGTTATTTGTTTAAGAGAGTGTTTTGTAACAACAACTCATCAGGTGACAGGTCGTTGCAAAACACTATCTTAAATAATTTTTATGTTAGTTTACTGGGTTACTAAGGTTTTTAAAAAACCAGTCTGCTTCTCTCTTTTCTCTTTTAATGTTGATACCAGAGCAGTTCCAGCAAGAAGTATAATGCCGGCAGCAATAAAAGAATATGTATAGCTACCTGTGCTGGATTGTAACATCTGTGAAAATCTGCTCATGACAAAACCACCAGTACCCCATGCTGTAAACATTATTCCATAATTAGTACCAAAATTTTTTAGTCCCCAGAAATTTTTGGTAAAGGATGGAAATATGGAGAGATTCGTTCCATAACAAAATCCGATAAATGTTACAAGAAAAACAAGGGCAAATGTATTTGTGTTTTCCCCACCAATAATAAATACACATGCAAACATTATAAGAGCCTGGGTAGTAAGCATAAACATTAAAGTTTTATTGCCTCCGATTTTATCTAAAAGCAAGCCGGCAATTATTCTGCCTCCTGCATTTCCAACAGCCATGGTCGCCACTACAAGAAAAGCATACTCACCCATGCTTTGCTTTGCCATGCCAGCAACACTTCCTATTACCATAAGACCAGCACCAGCACCTATAAAATAAATTAGCCACAGAGTATAAAATTTTTTTGTTTTAAACATTTCAGATGGCTTGTAATCACATGGCTCTGCTGCTGTTTTTTTATCTGTTCTATTATTGGAATTATTATTTTCAGGTGTATATTCCGGGGGAGGATTAATCATAAACAGGGAGAGTCCACATACTACAACAAGAAATGAAATTCCAAAAAATAGCATTGAACTTTGTAATCCCCATGTTCCTAACAGGTATTTTGCAAGGGGTGAAATATATACCGAGGCCAGACCAAAGCCGGAAACCACCAGTCCTGCAATTAATCCTGTTTTTGCAGGCGGAAACCATTTAAGAGCAGGAGGTGTTGCAGCTGAATACCCAAAGCCTATACCAGCCCCTACTATAACTCCAAAGCCTATTATCCAGCTTAAATATTCTGTGGTTTGCGATATCCATATAAAACCGGTACCCACAAGAATCCCCCCTATAAAAACAGTTATTCGAGGACCAAATTTATCCTGACACTTTCCAGCGAGTATCATGGAAAATGCAAAAAAAAGGCAGCAGACAGCGTAGGGATCATTAAGTGAAGACATATCCCAGTTAAAAGCACCTTCTGCCCCTGATTCTATTGACTGTTTTATAGAGCTTTTAAATATACTCCATGTGTAGAGAATACCAAGTGCAAGATTAACTCCTATCCCAGCCATTACAACACGCCAGCCTTTATTTTTAAACACCTCAGACATTTACTCCTCCTTCTCTTTTATATGAAAGTATGAAAGAACGTAAGGTTAATACGTCTCTTCCATGAACCTAATTTACAATCCAAAACAAAAGAGCACCAATATCATAAAATAGTGAATTGTGTCAATTAATCAATTAATATCCTGCAAGCTTAAGAGCGAAAGTGGAAAATATCAGAGATATTTAATAAATAGAGCTATATCAAAGTGTTATAAATGTATTTTTTTATTTATACTTTTCTCTGAGTTGAAATTTCATAACTTTTCCTGTGGCATTACGGGGAAGAGCCCCAATGATTTCAACTGATCTTGGTTTTTTATAAGAGGCCAGTTTATCTCTGCAATGGTCAATTATATCTTTTTCTGTCAGGTTTTGATCTGGTTTGGATACAACAACAGCTTTAACACTCTCCCCCCATCTATCATCAAAAACACCAATAACAGCTACTTCCAGAACCTTGGGACAGGTGAAAATTACTTCTTCTACTTCAGCAGCATAGACATTTTCAGTTTTTGTTTGTATTATGTTGAGTTGATTTAAGATGATACTATTTATTGTAGTATCCGTTGTCAAGTCTGACATGGAAGTTTGCGGAAATGTTGTTTTTTCAGATACTACTTTTTAAAAGAGTTAATAAAAAAAAGTTAGTATCTGAAGCTTGCGATAATTAAGACTGCTCCCATGCATATATATAAAAAAAAGAGATACTCTTTGGG
>JASFBI010000017.1 GCA_030149595.1 Desulfobacterales bacterium | reverse complement strand
ACAAAAACTGCCAAACTCAAAGTAGTGGTAGACGACCATATTGAAAAACTGAAAAAACAGACTGTCAAAGCATTGGAAGAATCGGTCAGTAAATCCGGTTTATTAAAAGATGAAATCAAAAACCTTGAAGACCAGGACCAGGAGCTCTACCTTCAAATATCTGAAAAAGCCCATATCCAGGATCGTGCCCAGTTGGAGATAAAAGAATTAAAAAAATCTGTACCTGAACTTAAAAAAAAGAATGATACCATAAAACTTCAACAGGCATCTTCTGAAATCAAAAAGCTCAACACTGATGCCGAAGCGGCTGAAAAAGAGCTGAACAATATTTTTAAAACCCAGTTGATTTAATATTCGGATTTCCATTCTACGCATGGTAGAAGCATCTTCCACAAGCAAAATTTTAGTATTTAAATCTACTTTCATTTTTCCCTCCAAATATTTAGTTTTCTTTATTGGCAAATATAACAGATGAAATATTTTTTCCTGGAAAAAACCAAAGCACTCTTTTTCTTAAATAGTGCTTTTAAGGTAAGGAAACTTTTTGTGTAAGAATATTTTTTATATAACCGGCATGGCCGGAGCATGGTTATTCTTTATCGGCCACAACAAAAAATAAAAGCTCAATGATTCTAATCGTTTGGATAGACTTTCATATAAAAGGATAGAGATAAAACTTTTTTTAAAATACACTACAAAACAGATAGTGTCAAGAACCTCAAAAGAAAACAGATGGAACAAAATTACAAATTAAATAATTGAAAATCAGTAATATATAGCTTTTTAAACAAACTCAAACCCTAATTGCAGGTTATAATAAACCTGATGATATGAAGATTATTGGACAACTGTTTTGTATTTCCAAGCTCATAATCTACACATTTTATTCCTTCTGGAAGCAAAGATTCTACTCTTTTTACCAGATTATTTAATCCTATTATCGGATGGCGTAAAAACACCTCTGGAAGTCCATAGGTAAGACTGCAAACCAGACATTTATCCTGCCGTTGATTAAGGTGGAACTCAAAATACAGTTTATTATCTATTCTGTTTTTAAAACAGAGACTAATATCATATGCTCCTTCAGAAATATCAGCATAAAGTGCTTCAAAAAACTGATCTGAACGATCTTCAGGAAACAAATTTAATAAAACTTCATCAGTAAAAATCAGCTTATAATCATAATTCTGCATATCAACAAATCCCAATCTTTTTTTAACTAATTTCTCAAAATATACAAACTATTAACAGCAAATTTAGTTATACCCTATGAGCCTCTCCGAGAATGCTCTTTTTCCCAAGCTCTTTGTTATTTTTTTTTAAATAATACTCGGAATACTAAGTGTATGCCTGTGCTTATTTAAAAAAAATGCCTTGATCTGAGAAAAATTTTCTATTGTCGGACAGGCTCCTATTCTATGCAAAGGGGTATAACTAAATAATTTCAAGCTAAGCTAATATCTATACTATAATATATCAACTGTCCTTGTTATAACAGGTCACACAGCAGGTAAGACACCTGTTGGACTCTTTTAAGGCACTCTCTTCACTAATGACAAGATCAGCTTCAACAAAAGATTTAATCCTTTCATCTACAGGAAGCTCAGGCATTTTCGCTCTTTCAATGGGATTAATACCAGAAACTGATTCAAAAATAGATTCAGGTATATTTTTCTCAAACAAAGAATTTTCAGGAGGTGTTACTTTTTCACCTTTAAGATACAAATCAATAGACCTTGCAGCTCTTCTGCCACCTCCAATAGCTTCTACAACAAGAGATGCCCCTGTTGCTGCATCACCTCCTGTAAAAATATAAGGAATATTAGACTGCAGAGTTTCAGGATCAACAGAATCAATGGTATCCCATCTCGTTGTAGCAAGCTGATTAAGCCTTATATCACTTTTATTATTTTTAAAAGAGACATCAGGCCCCTGCCCTATTGCAGTAATTAGCATATCCAGTTCTATTACTGTTTCTGAACCTTTTATTGGGACAGGACGTCTTCTGCCGCTTGCATCAGGCTCTCCAAGCTCCATTTTCAAATATTCCAGACCTTTAATATGCCCGTCTTCATCTGCCAAAACCTTTTCAGGAGCTGCAAGAAAAACAAATTTAATTCCTTCATGCTCTGCTGCTTCTATCTCAACCATATTAGCCGGCATCTCATTTCTGGTACGCCGATATACTATATAAACTTCTTCAACACCTAATCTAATTAAAGTACGAACACAGTCAATAGCAGTATTTCCACCACCTATAACAGCACACTTTTTCCCTATTTTTATCTCTTTGTCACTGTCTCCCTGCTGAAACAGGGAAAAATTACTCAAAAAGTTTATTCCTGTAAAACAGCCTTTTAAATCTTCACCTTCTATTTTCAAGGCATAATCTTTCCATGCCCCAATACCAAGAAAAACAGCATCATAACCTGAAGCCACAAGTGAACTAATCGTAAAGTCAGTTCCCAGCTTTACATTTGCATGATGTTCTATTCCAAGATTTAATATACCTTCAATCTCCCATTCCAGAACTTCTTTAGGCAAACGGTATTCAGGAATTCCATATCTGATCATACCTCCTAATTTAGGCGTCATATCAAAGATAGTAACATCGTGCCCTACCCTTTTCAGAAAAAAAGCACAACTCAAGCCAGCAGGGCCTCCTCCTATGACAGCAACCTTTTTACCAGTAGACGGAGCACATGTTACCGGCAGATGTTTTCCTGAATTCATTTCATAATCAGCAACAAATCTTTTAAGCTGATTTATAGAAACAGCCTCATCTTCCAAACCACGCCTGCAAATGTCTTCACAGGGATGAGGACAAACCCGGCCACAGGCTAAAAGCAGAGGATTCCGTTCTCTTATTGTATTAACAGCTCCTTCAAAATCTCTGTTTCTGATCTGTTTTATATATTGAGGTATGTTAATTTGTGCAGGACATGTTTGAACACAAGGAGCAAGAGGATCATCGTTCCTGTTAAAATCAAAAAGTCTTTCTGACATAGTTTTAACAGTAATAATGGATTTTGGACAAACTTTTTCACATGCTTTACAACCTACACACAAGCTCTCATCAACAACAGGGTATCCATCATGACCAATTTCTATGGCATTAAATGTACAGACTTTTACACAATCACCAAGCCCAAGGCAACCTATTGTACAATTACGTTTACCACCATAAAAATTTGACATGGCATTACAGCTCAAAACTCCACTGTAAATAAATTTATCTGAGGCTCTGTTTCCGCCTGTACAACTATTTCTCGAAATAACAGCCTCAGAAGATCCTGCATTAAGGCCCATAACAGCTGCTACTGACACTGCTGTTTCTTCATCTGCAGCAACACACAGATTAGGCTGAGCCATACCATTAACTACAGCATCAGCAGCAGCAGAACACCCTGCAAATCCGCACCCACCGCAATTAGCACCTGCAAGCAGCCCTTCTATTTCACCTATCCGAGGGTCTTCATAAACGTAAAATATTTTGGATGCTATACTAAGGACAGAGCCGCATGCAGCACCAAGCCCGAGCATAAACAAAATTGCTTCAGTCACTATTTCCTCCTAAAAAGAAATTGTAAATTTCTTGTTTTTTTACACCATTCCTTTAAATGCAAAAAAGGCCATTGCTATAATACCTGCTGTAATAAGTCCTATTGATGTATCCTGGAGAGGTTTGGGAACCCTTGCAAGGAGTATTCTCTCCCTTACTCCGGCAAAAAGGATTAAAGCAAGACCAAACCCTACGGCATAACTAAATGAGGATATCACTGTCTCAATAAATGTATAATCCTCTTTTATATTTATCAGACATGCACCCATAACAGCACAGTTTGTTGTAATTAGAGGAAGAAAGATACCCAAACCAGCATACAGAGCAGGCATACTTTTTTTAAGAAACATTTCAACAAATTGAACCAGAGAAGCAATAACAAGTATAAAGGATATGGTTCTTAAGTATTCCAAATTAAATGGTTTAAGAATAAATGCATTGGTAAGCCATGTTATGATACCTGCTAATACCAGTACAAAAACAACAGCCATAGCCATTCCAGTTGCTGTTTCCATTTTCTTGGAAGTACCCAGAAAAGGACAATTTCCTAAAAATTGAGCAAGCAGTATATTATTTACAAATATGCAGCTAATGGCAAGGACTATATAATCGCCCATTTTATTCTCCTATTTATTTCCTACTAAATTCATTATACAAAGCATAAGACCCAGACAGATAAATGCTCCAGGAGCTTCAACCATAAAAGCAAAAGGCTGATAACCAGCTCCGAAAATTGAAACACCAAAAAGTGCTCCTGTACCTATTAATTCTCTGACCAAACCAATTGCTGCAAGGGACAGGGTAAAGCCGACACCTATACCAAATCCATCTGCCGTTGAAGGAACAACAGAATTTTTAAATGCAAAAGCTTCAGCTCTTCCAAGAACTATGCAGTTTACAACAATCAATGGTATAAATATCCCCAGCTTAAGAAACAGAGGATAGGTAAACGCCTGCATCAGAAGCTCAACCACTGTAACAAATGTTGCTATTATAATAATAAAACATGCTATTCTGATTTTTGGCGGTATAACGCTTCTCAGCATTGATACAAGTATATTGGAACAAACAAGAACAAATGTTGTGGCAAGTCCCATGCCAATTCCATTTTCAACTGTTTTTGTTACAGCCAGCACAGGGCATAAACCAAGAACAAGTCTAAATGGTGGTATTTCTGCCCACAAACCTTTAACAAATTCCTGGGTAATTGATTTTGCCATATCGTTATCTCTCCTGATTTATTATTTGGAATAGGCTTTAAGTTTTTCTTTTAACTGATCTTCTAATCTATTATATATATTTACTGCATCAGTTGCTGCAATACACACTCCACGAGAGGTTATTGTAGCACCACTCAATGCATCAATACCTCCTCCGTCAGGCTTTACCTTAAAAGCACCTTTTGCAACTGGCAGGTTTTCAAACTGAGCCACAAATTTAGGATCTGTTTTAGCTTTCGAGCCTACTCCGGGAGTTTCACTCTGGGTTGTAACACCACCTCCAATTAAACACATGGTATCTATGTTAACACCAACCATAAGCCCTATCTTTCCTTCAAATCCCTTACCAAAAGTCTCAAAAGCAAGACCTGTAACCTTGCCATCAACTTTACCCACAAAAAAACTGATCTCCTGATCACCATCTTTGAGTTTAAACCTGTCAATCATAGGATCATTGGTGCATCCTGTTAGAATCATTTTGATGGCAGGAGCTTTTTCAAATTTTAACTGCTGAAACTCAATTTTTTCACTTGTGCTTTGTTTTACTGATGCCAAAATACCTCCTGAAAAGGCACTAAGAACCGTTAAAACAAGAACCATACTTATTAAATCGCGCATTTTTACACTGCCCTTCCCATAGCTTTTGGTCTGATTTTATCTATGATAGGATTTGCCAAATTTATTAAAAGAATAGCAAATACAGTTCCATCTACATAAACACCTATATTACGAATAAGAATAGTCATAATACCTATTGCTGCTCCATAAATAAGCATGGGGATAAAATTGACAGGAGATGAAGAGTCTTCTGTTGCAAGAAAAAATGCTCCAAAAAGTGTATATCCTGAAAATAGATGTATAACCGGTCCGGCATAGGTTGCTGAATCAGCTGATTTAAATATAAATGCCGTAACAAAAATCCCCAGTAAGTAAGAGACTGAAATCTCCCATCTTACAAAACCTCTTATTATTAAATAAACTCCTCCAAGAATTAAACCAAAACCAAAAGTAGTACCAATGGCCCCTGTCTGTTTTCCTGAAAGCAAATCTATGGCACTTAAGGACTCTATTGATGAAATCCCAAAATGTTTTAAAGCTGCAAGTGGATAGAGAACAAGATAGTCGAAATCATAATTAATTAGAGCCTGATCAAAATCAAAGAGATCCTTCCAGGCTATCATGAGTATTGCCATTCCAATCAACACAGGATTGAATGGATTTCCTCCAAGACCACCAAAAATTTCCTTGCCAATAATTACACAAACAAAAGTACCTGTTACAACTGCCCACCATGGCATTGTAGGGGGCAGCATCATGGCAAACAAAAGACCCGTTAATGCAGCATTCCCATTACCTATGGTAGCCGTTCTGCTTGTTATCTTATTCATTATCAGTTCCCAGAAAATTGCTGTGGAAACAGATAGAGCAATCACTCCAACCGCAGGAACCCCATACTTGACAATACCAGCTGCCAGAGCAATCAATACAGCCAGCATAATATGATAGTTTTTAGTCGTCAGCCTGCTCCCGTCATGCCAAAAAGGAGCATGAGATACAATGTATTTTTTCTGTTTATGCATTTTCCGCCTCCACTGTATTATTTCGGGTAAATTCATGTTTCGCAAGTGTTATATATTGAAATACAGGTATCTGAGCCTGACATACATAAGCACACAGCCCACAGTCAATACATGAAAAAAGATCATAGCTGTCTGCTGCTTCATCATATTCACCATTTTCAAGAAATCTTATCAGTAAATTGACAGGTACTTTTGCAGGACAAATCCTTACACACTCTCCACAGTTTATACATGAATTATCCAGTATTTCGGGGATATCCTCTCTATCCTGAACCATTATTGCTTCTGTATCCGGCAAAACAGGATGAGAATCAGAGTATACTGCCGTACCGGTAAGAGGACCTCCTGTAATAACCCTGTCTCCCTCATTTACATCTATTTTAAGCTGGGATAAAACTGTATTTACCGGAGTACCTATAATTGCAGAAACAAGTCTTGTATCCCCATTTTTATCAATTACAGTAACAATCTTGCTACCGGGTATCTCTGATTTTACTGAAGCTGCTCCCATTGCTGCTACAGTCTCAGCATTTATCACCATTACACCAGAATCTTCCGCTGTTTTTCCTGCTGTAACCTTTCTTCCCATAATATTTTGGGTGATAAGCATGGGAGATGCAAGGGGATAGGTAAGCTCAACAACTCTAACAGGCACACCTATATCTTGCGCTACAACTGCAAGGGATTCTGGAACTACAGTGATAAAACTGTTTATACCTGTCATTTTTTCAATAAACACTATGCCTGCTTTTATATCTTTAATTCTGTTTTTAACAATATACTTGTTATTTGAGATTAAAAGATCAGAATCCATCCCTGTTATTACTATTGAATCTACAGGTTTATCTGGATTGACAAACACCGTATCAGAAACAACTCCCGGAAAATTTTTAATGATTTGATTCAAACTACTTTTAGATGCTTTTTTAAGGGTTTTACCAAAATCCTTATTCACATTGTTGCCACCTGACTCAGTTTTTACTGTTACAGCTGTATACTCTTTTCCAAAATTCCCTGAAAAAGCTTCGATTCCACTTATTTCTCCGGTTACAGAAGAGATAATCATCTCTTCACTATCATTAAAAACAGAAAAAATATCACCTGATTTAACTTTATCCCCGGGTTTAATCAAAAGAGAATCTTTTTTTGAATATTTTTTATCAACAAAAAAAGTAACAGCCCCTGTAACCTTTATACTATCTACTGTTTTGCTTGTATCCAACTCTTCATATTGAAGTACTGGTGAAAATAATCCAATGAATGATCTTTTTATCATTTTTCTAACCTTAAAATTATGCCATATGAAGTTTATACTTATTTAAATATCCCGGCTAAACAAGCCTTATTTTTCTAAAGCTACATTACATGACATTCCGAACACTTTACAGGCCCGGCATCATTATCTTTATGACAACTTATACATTGACTGTGAAACGCATCCGGTCTTGCATGCAGCTTCATGCTCTTCCCCTGACCTTCAATATCTTCAGGCTCATGGCATTCATTACAAGTCTCTGGCGTTTTACCACCTTCTCCCATTTGATGACAATCAGCACATGCTTTTTCACTGTCTGCCTCATGATGATTTTCATCTAATTCATGACACTCCATGCAGCTTTTTGGGACAGCCATGGGCTCTTCTGCAAAATGACACTCACCACATGACATAAGAGATGTTTCATCATCCTCATTATGATGGTGGCAGTCTGTACAGGAGATACCATATCCTGAATCTGAAGCATGTTTTTTATGCGTAAACAACACCTGCCCTGCTTTACATTTAAACATCAACCTCAAAGGCTTTTCAGGAGTTTTAACAGGAAAAGCAGCATAACATACTATTCCCACAAGAAATAATATAACAGCCATAATTACTGCAATCTTAAAATCCTTACTAACATTCATGTTATTACCGTTCCTTAAAAAAAATGATCATTAAGACAGCTACTACATCTTTTAAAAATATAAAAATCAGTTAATTATCATAACAAATTGCTGCTTGCAAGTTATTTCTGTTTTGCAAAATCCTGTTGCCAGACTGTTACAGAATAAAAATAACTTTTTGTCTCCAAAGCTTTTTCGCCCAGTAACCTATTTTTTACAAACACCGCACAATGTGCATGCTTCTACAGGACAGGCAGGAGATTGTTTCTCCTGTTTTGCTTTTTCATATTCATTTATCAAAAAAGACTTACTGACACCATTATCAATAAAATCCCAGGGCATAATTTCATTATAATTATGTTTACGGTTTACATAAAAACCGGGACAAGGTGTATAGCTTTTTAATGTTTTTGCCCAGTCCCCATGATTTTTAAATACTCTATAAAGAAGGTCTGCCGTCTGCCTGTCTCCTTTTGAAAGGATACCCTGTATATATGCATTTTTAACAGATGATGGGTTAACTTTAACATTGGGGATTTTTTTTAGATTTATTCCAAGATAACGCATCTTTTTTTTTAAGGATCTAACAGACTCCATTCCAAACCACTGAAATGGGGTAAATGGCTTTGGAACAAAAGGATTAATGCTTATTGAAATTGTTCCTATTTTCCCCTTTGTCTTACTCAAATCAAGAAAAACTTTTTTTATGGCCTTAGATAGATCTATTATCCCATCAATATCATTTTGATTTTCAGTGGGAAGACCTATCATAAAATAAAGTTTAAGATTTATTACTCCACTTTTTACAAGGTTTGCAACAGCATTTAATATCTGGTTCTCTGTAAGATGCTTGTTAATTACTCTTCTTAATCTCTCAGAACCGGCATCAGGCGCTATTGTAGCAGTTTTTACACCTGATCTGACAAGCAGACTGCACAAATCAGGAACAAGAGTATCAGCCCTAAGAGAGCTAAAAGAAAACTCTATCTCTTTATCTTCTTCCCCTGAACACAAACTGCAAAGTTCGGGTACATCAGAAACAGCAGCTCCTACAAGTCCTATTTTATCAGCATACTGCATGCCTTTTTTAACACTCTTTTTGAGATTTGCAAAATTTCTTAATCTCGGAGGCCTGTATATAAACCCTGCACTGCAAAAACGGCACCCATGTGGACACCCCCTGCCTGTTTCAATGAGATATGTACTATTAAAAATTGTATTTGGCGTTAAAATTGTGCTGACAGTTTCAGTTGTGTCTATTTTTTTTACATAACCCCTCTTTACTCTACCGGAAACATTCTGGTTTGGAGTAAATGACAAAATGGTTCGATCAGAATTGTATTTTACATCGTAAAATGAAGGTACATAAACAGCATCAACATCTCTATCTATTTCAAGCAGCATCTCTTTTTTACATGAAATAGACAGATCTAATTTATTAAAAATTTTATCTAACGAACACTCCCCTTCTCCAAGAACAAACAGATCCATAAAAGCTGCAATTGGCTCAGGATTAATAAAACACGCAACTCCTCCGGCAATTACAAGGGGATATGAACTGCTACGGTCCTTAGAAAACAGAGGCAGTCCAGAAATATTAAGAATTTCTAAAATATTTAAATAATCACTTTCAAAAGAGATTGAAAAAGCAATTATATCAAAATCAATTATTTTATGCCCCGACTCTATGGCTAATAGAGAAGATGGAATAGCGGTGCTTATATCTGGAAGAAATGCTCTTTCACAAACCACATTTTCCATGCGGTTTAAAAGCAGATATATGGATTGAAAACCAAGATTAGACATAGCAACAGAATAGATATTAGGGTAAACAAGTGCCACTCGCACTCTTTTTTTCCAGCTTTTTCGTATTATACCCTTTTCTGATTCTGCATAGTTTATCTGTTTTATTTTTTTCTGCTTTTTTGCCATGTTATTTTGATTTAAATTATATTTTTAATACAAAGATTTTTTATTAGTATAATTTTTATTTTAAAAAAACAAGTTTATTAAAACAGGAATCTGAAAAAACAGACAATCCTGCATAAAATTTATTTTAAAGAGACCCCGGATACTCTTGCTGGATTTTTTTTGTGGTAATAATTGAGCAGAATGTTTTTTATAACTGTTCAAGGATTGCATAACTGATTACTGCATATCGAATTAATTTGCCAGATGTAACCATAATAAAAAATACTAATATATTAATTTTTAAAGCCCCTGCAATAAAAGTTAATGGATCACCAATCACAGGCACCCATGCAATAAGCAGGCTATATGTTCCGTATTTTTTAAATCTCTGTTTTGCCCTGATAAATTTATCATCCGAGATATTAAAAAACGGTTTTATGATACTCTCGCTTCCATAAAATCCTAATACATAATTAACAAAAGAGCCAAGTACATTCCCAAATGTTGCAACACTTATTAATACTACTGGATTTAAATTATTCAATAATAAAAAAGCAAGAACAATTTCTGAGCTAACAGGTAATATTGTTGCTGCTAAAAATGAGGATAGAAAAAGACCGATATAATCAAAATGTGTGAAATATTCCATATTTCCTTATTGTTTTGGGCGGTTTGATTATTCGTCCAACTACCCTTTGGACACATACATTAGAAATCAAGCGGACTTTTACCCTCCTTTATTGTCTGGTTTTTGATCGTATGGGTATAGATCTTGGTTGTTCTTACATCACTGTGGCCCAACAATTTCTGAATTGTTCGGATATCGTAATTGGCTTGCAGGAGATGACTGGCAAAGCTGTGACGAAATGTGTGGGCCGAAGCATGCTTAATGATTTTGGACTTGGCAACTGCCCTTTTTATGGCCTTTTGAACATGAGTTGTGTGAAGATGGTAGCGCCTGTCTTCCTGTTCTGCTGTAAGAAAAGTCAGGGTCCTTGCAGGGAAGAACCATTGCCAGGCCAGTTCCGTGGCAGCGTTCTTATGTTTTTTTTCAAGTAAGCTGGGGAGAAACGCACCGGCATATCCTGCCTGTAGATCTTTTTCATGCAAATCTATGACGCAGGCAAGTTGGTTTTTTATCTCTGTCACAATTGATTCGGGCAAAGGTACCATTCTGCCTTTTTTACCATTGCCGTCATGGACAGTCAGCATACCCGTATCGAAATTAAAACAACTGATCCGTAATTTCATACATTCGGAAAGTCGCAATCCACAACCGTACAGTATTTTAACAACCAATGAAAAAGGGGTGGAGAGATTAGCTATTATCACGTCAATCTCTTCACGTGACAGTACTTCAGGAATATATAGTTTTCTTTTAGCCCTTGGAATATCCT
>JASFBI010000016.1 GCA_030149595.1 Desulfobacterales bacterium | reverse complement strand
ATTGCCAGAGAAAAAACATAAGACAGGAGGATTATATTAATGAGTGTAATACTTTTATTATTATATGTTATTTTGATAGTTGCATCTTATAAAGGTATTTTCTTTGCTCTTAAAAAAGCAGATTTATTATAACAGATTTTTTTTAAATTATTAATTTTTTATATGAAACTCTGTCCAACAGACCGTAATCATGAGAGTTTTAAATTTTGTTGTGGCAGGTAAATCTACCATGTATGTTATATTAAGGAGAGTAAAATGGATAAATATGAATGTCCCTGTGGTTATGTATATGATCCTGCAGAAGGTGATTCAGAAGGTGGTATTGAGGCAGGAACAAGCTTTGAAGATCTTCCTGATGATTGGGAATGTCCTGTCTGCGGAGCAAGTAAAGACGCTTTTGAAAAAGAAGAATAAAACTGATATTTTTGTTTAGTTGGTTCTCGCCTTTACCTAAAAAATACTGTTTTTTTAGGTAAAGGTGAAATTTGGATTAAGCTTTTTGAAAAAAAGCAATTTTTTTTAGAATTATGTGGAATAATGGTCTGAGAGATAAAAACATTTGAGTGTTAATAGTATAACTGCTTTTATCTATCACGGTCTTCGATATTAATATACTGGCACTCATCCTTACCGCAGTAATCTCCTATATATTCAGATTCTGGGCGGTATAATATTGGTTTGGGAGCTGCTCCTGCAAACTGTTCTTCGATAACATGAGCTGTCCATCCGGCTATTCTTGATACAGCAAAAACTGGTGTGAAAAGATCAACAGGTATGCCCATGTAATAATAAAGGGATGCACTATAAAAATCCACATTTACAAAAATATCGCTTCCTTTTTTTTCTTTAAAAGCTTTTTTCCCTTTTTCTTCCAGGGCTTTGGAGAGGTCAAACCATTTTGTATTGCCAATACGTTCTCCCATTTTTTTAGACATTGGAGCAAGGATAGTAGCTCTTGGATCATCAACCTGATATACTGCATGTCCCAATCCCATTATTTTACCGTTATTTTTTAAAATACTTTTCACATATTCTTCAACAGCATCTACAGTTCCTATCTCAAGAAGCATTTGCATAACTCTGGTATTGGCTCCACCGTGTAATGCTCCAGACAAAGAACCTGCAGCAGCTATTATAGCTGAATACATGTGAGCTTTTGTTGAAGCTACCTGTCTTGCAGAAAAAGTTGAAGCATTAAAAGAGTGTTCGGCGTGGAGTATCAGTGCAGCATCAAAAAAGGATATCAATTCATCATCGGGAATTTCACCTGAAAGCATATAAAGAAAATTAGCAGCATGTCCGAGTTCATCTGAAGGAGCAACAGGCTCTTTACCATTTCTGATTCTTTCCCATGCAGCAACAAGTCCGGCAGTTTTTGCTATAATACGTATGGCAATTCTTTTTGCTCCTTCCTGTGAATATTTTTGGATATCTGGATCATAATGGCCTAACATAGAGATAGATGTCTGGAGTACATCCATGGGGAGAGCATCCTTAGGTATTGCTTTTAAAACAGCAATGATCTCATTTGGAATAGATCTATCTTTTTTAAGTCTTTCTTTAAATGTCGTAAGTTCATTTTTTGTAGGAAGTATTTCATAGAGAAGAAGATATACTACTTCTTCAAATGAGGCTGTAACTGCAAGGTCTTTTGCAGGGTACCCTCTGTATATTAATTTCCCTCTCTCACCGTTTACATCACTTATTTTTGTAGTAGCAACGGTAAATCCCCTTAACCCTGTATTCAAAATAGGCACACACTTATTTTCCATAATTTTTCTCCCTTTACTGTTATTTGTATATCTGCTTTAGTGTTTCAATCAGCACATGCTCCTGTCTATAGTTCTTTTATGGTTTCTTGTGGGTAAATCTGGATTAAAAATCCAGACCGGATTTGTGACCCTTCGTAAAAAACTGTTGAAAAATCTTTTATTATTGAAAAATTTTAAGATAAAATCTGTACGGTTTTTTTTATAACAGTCAAAAGCATTTTAAATTTTTTGGAAGCAGTTACGGAATGCGGTATATTAGCTGGCATAACAACAATTTCACCGGTATTTACAGTAATTTCCTTTCCGTCAATATTTACAAGTGCTTCACCATCTAAAACCTGAACCATGGCATCACCTGGTGCTGTATGGGTACTGACTCCTTCGCCCTGATAAAATGCAAAAAGTGTTAAGCTGACAGAGGCGTTTTGTGCAAAAGTTCTGCTTACAACCCGTCCTTTTTCATAGTCTACAAGATTAGCGAGGTTACAGGGGACAGAAAAATCTATATTTTTTATTAAAACTTCCTTATCCATAATTTTTCCTTTTTTTTAAAATATAAATAAAACGGTAACTATAAAAATAAACTCAACATCATTAATTTAATATTTAGTTATAATTTCCAATTAGTTACAGATTTTTTCCCGAATGAAGTCATTTAAAACGCACTATAGTTATTATGCCTGTTTGTTATTTGTGCTGAAAAACAGAGTTAGTATGATAAAAGAATATCCTATAATGGCAACTGCTGCAAACCATATGTGAAAAACTCCCATGGGTGCAAGGATAATGGCTGTTAGCCAGTGGATTATTATTACAGTGGGGGAGTGCAGTTTTATGGGAAAATCATCAAACCTGCAAATAACAGAAAGGCCGCAAAGGTTCCATCCATATAATGATGCAAATACATGCATATTTAAAAGCCATTTTGTTTTTTGAGGATCATAGCTGTCTGATATTTGCATGAATATGTATGCAATGCCGGTTATAGCTGTAAAAATCAAAAATCCTATACCCGAGGTAAGGAAAAGTTTTTGCTGAATATTATCTGCAAATTTATAATAAAGGTAAAATACTGTAATAACAGCTATAGAAAGTGCTGAAGTTACAAGAATCTGGGGGATAAACTTTTCAAATAAAATGAAAATAAAAAATATAATTACACCAAGGGTAATGGTCCAGAAACAGATTTCCATTGCTATCCTGAAAGAGGATGTATCTGTTTTTTCCAGCATTGAAAAGACTAAAGAGAGTGTGATTAGAGACAGTGGAAAAGAGAATCCCAGAAAAAAAGTATTTAATGTGAGTTTTTCCATTGCTACAAGTTTAAAATATTCATTATTTAAAATAACCAGGCTTGCTATAATAAGTCCTGTGGAAAGACACAGCAGTGCTGCCTGATGAAACTTTTCAGATACTGGTTTATTTTGTTTGAAAAAAAGAATGGGTAAGAGTGAGAATTTTTCAATTCGTGTTTTTTCCACCAGCACAAACAGCAGGGCAGATGTAAGGATGGTAAGAGGGTATAACTTTAAAAAGGCAGAAAAAGCGTAAATAAGAGAACCTGCAAAAAAAAGTCTTACTGTCCATGATATTTTTGTCCTGGCCTGGGTATAGTAGAGAAGTATTGTGCCGCCTGTACAGAGATTAAAAAGGAAAATGTGGAGTCTTTCAAAGCTGTAATTAATAGAGGGTGAATAGATATGTATGAATCCGAAAACAATGGCTGTGATCATTAAGATAGAAAAGAGACTTTTTAATTTTATACTCATTTTACCTTTCCTGTTTTTATCTGCCAAGTACATCTTTTAATGCTGAAAAAAGGTTTTTATGCTGAAAAGAGAACCCATTGTCCAGTAATTTTTTGGGTATTATCCTGGCACTTGCCAAAAGGGTTTCATCTGCCATTTTTGGAATGCCATGAGAAAAGTGTTTCAATGGGTATATTTATTTTGGTTTTTTTTGTGTAAGTATTATAATTCATATCTTAACCCGGTAAAATAAATGATTCATTGATTTAGTTGATTTTATATTATCTTATAGTATATTATATTCAAAATTTTTCAGGATAAACGTTGGTTTTTAAGGTACATTCTTTGCGTAATTCAATTTTATAAAAGACATAGAAAATAAATATATTGAAATATTGCGGATCAGGCAAGAAAAACTTTGATAAACATATTTATAGAGTAAAAAATGGAGACATGGAATAAATGTACAAAGTCATTAAAATAGATGATGGGGTATACTCTGTTGGATGCAGGGACTGGGATATCCGTGATTTTCATGGATATTCTACCTATGAAGGTACAACTTATAATGCATTTTTGGTTCTTGGTGAAAAAAATGTTCTCATTGATACGGTAAAAGAGACTTTTTCAGATGAATTACTCACAAATATCAGAAGGATAATAGATCCTAAAAAAATTGATATAGTCATTAGTAATCATACGGAAATGGATCATTCGGGAAGTATTCCAAAATTGATGCATATAATAGGAAAAGACAAACCGATTTACTGTTCAAAAATGGGCAAAAAAAATTTGAAAAATCATTTTAACAGTGATTTTAACTTCCATATTGTGGGAACTGGTGATGAGCTCAAGATAGGGAAAAGGACATTTTCCTTTATTGAGACAAAAATGCTTCACTGGCCTGACAGTATGTTTACCTATCTTGTTGATGAGGGTATTTTGTTTTCCAGTGATGCTTTTGGTCAGCACTATTCTGGAGATCTCTTTTTTGATGATGAAATAGGAGATCAAATTATTCCTCATGCAAAAAAGTACTATGCTAATATTCTTCTTCCTTTTTCATCAAAGGTTCAGGCACTTTTAAAGGATATAGACAAGCTGGGTTTGAAGATTAATATGATATGTCCTGATCACGGTATTATCTGGCGGGATGATCCTTCCAAAATTATTAAAGCTTATGACAAATGGTCAAAACAGGATGTATATGCTAAAGCGGTTGTTATTTTTGATTCCATGTGGGAGAGTACAGCAAATATGGCCAAAGCTGTTGCAGGTGGTATTGAGTCGGAAGCTGTAAACGTAAGACTCATGAATACAAGGAAATGGCACAGAAGCGATATTGTAACGGAAATTCTTGATGCAGGGGCAGTTGTTGTGGGTTCTCCAACGCTTAATAATGGTATTTTTCCTGTTGTTGCAGATGTTATGACATATATAAAGGGGTTGCGGCCTCAAAATAAAATTGCTGCTGCATTTGGATCCTATGGGTGGAGCGGAGAAGCAGTTAAAATTCTTAACGGTATGTTGGTTGAAATGGGGATGGAGATTGTTGATGATGGTGTTAAGGTTCAATATGTTCCTGATAAAGATGATCTGAAAAGATCTTTTGATCTGGGAGTAAAAATAGCTAAAAAATTAAAGGATAAACTATCTTAAATTTTATTATAAAACGGAGGGAAAATGTCTAACGGATTTAATGCAAACGATATTTTTGAAATTGCTGTAACAATTGAACAGAATGGAGTAAAATTTTACAGAGATGCAGCAGATCAGGTAGAAGGGGAAGAGAATAAAAAGTTTTTACAAGATCTTGCCTTGATGGAAAAAAGCCATGAAGCAACATTTACAGCTATGCAAAAAGAGTTAAAAGTGGAAGAAAAAACATCAACAATATTTGATCCTGAAAATGAAAATGGACTTTATCTTAAAGCTCTTGCTGATACCCGTATTTTTTTTGAAAAAGATAAGCCGGACAACAGCTTTGAAAGTATATTGAAAGCTGCTATCCAGGCAGAAAAAGACTCCATAGTATTTTATATTGGAATGAAAGAGCTGGTCTCTTCAAATGCTGGTAAATCAAGAATAGATGATATCATTAAAGAAGAGATGAGTCATGTTACACTTCTTGCTAAAAAACTGACCCAATAAAACATAATTTATACCTGGACGGAAACAAAAGGTTTTCCTCCAGGTGTAAATTTACTTTATATGAAACTCCGTCCAACAGATTATAATCATTGAACTTTCATTTTTTGTTGTGGCCGATGCGAATAACCATGCTCCGGCCATGCAATGTCTTTCAATTTAAAACTAAGTACCTGAGCAAAAATAAACATAGCTTCTATCAACCTAACTTATTAATATTTATTAAAAAAACAATTTAGAAATATTAATAAGTTATGCTTAGGTGCTTATAATTAAAAGACAGGTAACCGAGATATCAAGAATATCCCGCAATTCTCTGATGTTATTTTACGATAAAATAAACAGCTCTGTTTGAAAAAAGGCGATAACTTGCTTGACATATAGTGATTTTAAGATTACTACTTCCAGTTAATAACATAGTAACTATTTTATAAATACAGTCCTGCCGTGTAAACACTGTTCTCTTAACAGGACAGCACTTGTAGAGCAGTTTTTACAATTACTTAAGCATATGCATAAGTAATTGTATTTGTTATATCTTAATGATTCTTTTGTAAAACAGCTTTATATATTTAGGAGGATTATTTTATGGAACGATTTAAAATAATATGCAGTGCAGGAGTCATTTTTTTGATATTATTTTCATGTTCAGGGGATAATGGATCAGCAGATTTTCAAACCAATGATATTGAGCCTGAATATAGACTTTTTAGCTTATTAGATGAGCATCCTGCCCTAAAAAATGCATTTGATAATTTGGATCCGGATGAATTTAACAGACAGCTGGCATCAGTAATTAATCCCAATTCTGCTGCTGCAAAAGATGCAATATATAAAGTTGCTGCTTTAATAGACAGTTCAGATCATACTGTTACAGAGCTGATAAAAAAAACTTCCAACATGTTAACACGAGTTAATAACCAGAATAATTTAGATTATGATACTGCTGGAAACAGTCTTGTTGCACAAGCATTTGGAGAATCTACAGATTATACATCCCTGTTTTACGAATTATCAGATAAATACAGAGAAAATAATGTGAAATTTTCAGATAATATTGTACCTGTGTTAAGAAAAATAACAGGTTATGTACAAAACAGATATCAGGGCGAAGATCTGGAAGATACTATAAAAGATTTCACTGTTTTTTTAAAAGAGACCACAGGAACATCAGTATCTTCTGTTATTGATCTTTTTAGCGAAATACTGGGAAAAGTGTTGATTCAATCAGATCTAAATATGTATTTAGATGATCAATTTAAATTAATAGCAGTTAGAGAAAATATAGATAGCAATACTGATATAAACACAGGTCTTGGTAATGCTTCAAAAGGGGTTGAGGTATTAATATCAGGACTATATGATATGATTAATCAAAGTGAAGATGCAAGGGAAACTTTTTATGGTTTGATCAGGGAGACAGGAAAACTTTTTTCATCTTCAGTTGAAGGGAAAAATGCTAAAACTGTAATAAAAGAGCTTGTTTGTAATATTGATAAATATTTTTTACCAGGCGGGGAAATTTATGAAAACAATCCAATATATAATACAAATAATGAAAATGTTCATTCAGATGCAGATCTCAAAGTTATGTTGATTGAACTACTTCCTGCCTTTTTTTCACATCTGTTTAAAAGATCAGACAGAGAAGGGGCTTTGATAAAAGATAAAGAGAATATGAAGGTTTATCCTCTGGAAGTTGTGGCCCAAAGATTGAATATGGTTGGTTTTGATACAAATGATTCCAATAATGTTGCTTCAAAAATAGAAGAGTCATTATATGAAATTATCAGAGCTGATATTATGGGAAAAGACCGTATGAAGCCTTTGGTTGGAAATTATAAAGATGATTCTATTGGAGCATCATATATAGAATCTTTTTTAAATATTATTGCAACTTCAAGTTATGTTGGATGGGAAGATGGAGGAAAAACAGGGGAGATAATAAGTAAGTCTGGTCTAATGGTTGACCCTGCAGCAGATCATGGGCATGGTAATGCTGTAGGTGTTGTTACGTTAAACGATGTGTTTTCAAGTATTGGCGTAAAAGATATAGTAAATGTAAATGTTTTGGGTGCTAATATGAACCTTGGATTATATACACTTGCCATGGAACATACTAAAACCGGAAATCATGTATCAAGAAGTATCCTTCCTTTTACATATGAAAATCGTGATAAATACAGGTTTGCATTCGATCAGAATTTTGGCGCAATCAAATTTTTAAGCGGTATTCAGACCGGTGATTTTGGAGTACCTGGAGGTGGTAATAAAAATGGAGGAGAAGGTGCTAAATTAAATTCATATCAACCGTATAACGTTGATGGATATGGTGAAGTGTCAATTTCCAGATGGTATGCAGCAACTATGGAGAGGATAGATGCCAGGTGCCAGAGTCCATATTACAGTACAGAGGGGGGGACTCAAGATGGCGGCAGATATACATATTACCGAATAGACGGCAGAATAAATATAATAATTACAAAACCAGATTTGAATGATCCTGTCACATGGGAGTACAGATATCCATATCAGGGTAAAAATGATATAAGAGATCCTGATAATCCTGATCTCAGAATTAATAATCGTTATTATGAACAGTGTAATACAGGCTACTATATGGTTCATTATGATGGTAAAAGCTATGTGCCGAATGATATAGAAAGTGGTGATGCAAAAGAGGCTGGATTTTTTGAATTTAAAGAGTTGATTCCTGAAAAATGTAAACAGCGTGAATGTGCAACTTATGAAGAGGCAAGATTTAGAAACTGGCAGTGGACTGAATGTGAAAAAAAAATAGCCATTCCTGTTCCTTTGTATCTTGAGTTTAAAGGACTCTTAAAAGGAGCTGCTTTTTTAGTTATTGAATCAAATGGTTTTAGCGGGCTTTTAAATGCCAGAAAATTTACACCAAATAAAGTATGGGCAAGAGCAGGGCATGATGGTTTTTCAAAAGTTCCTGGAGATTATCGTATCTCTTTTGATTTAAAAGCACATATTCTGGGAATAGATAAAATAGCCCCTGGTCTGTCTGTCACAGAAATTTTAAAAGATATAGTTTATAATCAGATTTTAGGGACAGGATCTATTCTTCCTGCTTATATCGCCCATACAGTTCCGGCTGCAACACGTGTTGCATTTCCATTTCGTGATTATATGGCTGGTAAAGATTATAAGACAAGTGTAGCATCAAGTGATATAGTAGATCTCACACATGGTGATATTACGTTTAAGGCAGATAAATCAGATCCAGTGTGGAACAGAAGGAATTTTCTGTATCCTCTTATAAGTAATATTGGTGGCCCATTGTTTAGTTCTTCAGGCTCACCAGAAGAATCAGATGCTGTAAGATTTTTAATTGAAGGAATAGCACCTATGCTCTCAAGACCTGCTTATTATTATCAGAAAAATTCAGGTCTGTATCCGAGAAATACATGGAAAGACCGTAATAGAGGTGGAGAAGTTAAAGATCCTGAATTTGGTAAATATGGTGAAGAGTACAGGGGGTACTTTCTTACCAGATCGTCAGATGTAGCAGAAACCTATCCTGATTCTTACTGGGGAGGGTGGGGTGAACAACATTTTTATATGCCTATTGATGATATGGGGCTGGTTCCTTTGCTGGTAGAAAGTGAAAAAAGAAAATGTGATGGTATACTGTCTCTTATTTGCGGAGGTTATGATCTGTATAAACCAATAGGTCATGATAATCAGCCAAATACAAGATTGATTTCCAAAATAGTCAGAATGCTTTATCTTATCGGTGATGACGATATTTTTGGAGATAATCCGCAAGACTCTTCATGGAATGAAAATGATTATTCAACATGGGGAATAAGGAGAAAAATTTTCTATGGACTGGAACAGATATTATCCTCTATAAAACTTGAAAAAGGCGAGATGAACCAGATTTATGAAACAGAATATTATGCTGCCATTAAGCATCCTTCCTGGATGTTTGAAAAAGATGCAGACAAAGTGCCTCTGCTTGTCCGGTCAGAAGATATAAGTTTTTCTAAAATAATAGATGAACTTATAGGATCTGATGAAACAGGAAAAGGGCTGGCAGTGGTTTCAGATACAAGGGAAAATTTAGCGGACTGGGATAATTTTTACAAACTTTTTGATGCTCTATGTGAACTTTTAAGTGATAATGGAGAGAGTCAGGGAAAATATAATATAACTGAAGATATAATTAAAATTATAGATAAAGTGTTCAGATCTGTTGATATTGAGCATGATGATATTAAGAGTCTGACTCATACAGCAGGAGTTTTATTCACAAGATTTGATAAAAATAAAAAAGAGTGGCAGTACCCGGAAGAGTTTAATAATATAGTAACCGGTATCCTGCCTGAAATACTTGATATCTTTCAGGGAAGTTATGATGATCTTTTAACTCTTTCTGCAGCTGCTGCAAAAGAAGATGGATTTGCAGAGTATTTTCTTTCTGAATGGACATCATCCCATAATACTGAAAATCTAATAAATCAGCTTCCTGATTTTTTAGAAAAAGATCTTATAGATAATTACGATTCTGCTCTTTGGAAAGATTTATCATCTATTTTGATTGATTTTGCAGATACCATAGATGGAGATGCTCCTTCCTGGGTTGTTAATGCTTTTCAGTCAAATGATACTGATCCCTATGGTGTTTTGGGAAAAATACTGGCTCAATAATTGTAAATTATAGTTATGTTTTAAATTTTAGGGGGTGAGGTTCTCTGTTTTTGAATCTTATCCCTGATAAAATCTATGATTTTAGATAACACTTCTGAATTTTTAAAACTCACTCCTGTAGATCTACCATTGTAATGCAGAGTGTTTATTTTTTTATTGACAAGTTGAAGTTTCTATAAGTATATTACTTATAATATTAAAAATTCTTTATATCCTGCTTTTCAACTGATTCTTTATTTTCTGCTGATTCTTTATATCCTGCTTTTCAACTGATTCTTTATTTTCTGCTGATTCTTTATTTTCTGCCTTTCAACTGATTCTTTATATCCTGCTTTTCAAACTGTTTATTGTTTTTAATAAATATTGCTGGTTTCTAAATTTATAATTTAACAAGCTGTATCTATACGTATTAACAGGTTAAAACCCTTGTTGTACACATCGTTATGATGTCTGTTTATGTCTATAAGGTGACACAAAGGCCGGGTTGTGATCATTGTTTACTTAAAAGATCTACCGTTACGAATTGCATTTGATAAATATTTATAATCTCAAAAATTATTTTTAGAAATGTAATTTTATTTATCTTATTGGAGGGTTATTTTATGAATAGATTTAAAATAGCATCGGCAATATTAATGTTAATACTTTTTTCATGTTCAGGAGATAATGGATCAGCAGATTTTCAGACCAATGATATTGAACCTGAGTACAGGCTGTTTAGTTTATTAGATGACTACCCAGCCTTAAAAAATGCATTTGATAATTTGGATTCAAATGAATTTAACAAACAGCTGGCATCAGTGATTAATCCCAATTCTGCTGCTATAAAAGATGTAGTATACAAGGTATCTGATTTAATAGACAATCCAGAGCATACTGTTACAGATTTAGTAAAAAATGCCTCCAGTATATTAACGCGAATTAATAATCAAAACAGTATGGATGCAAGTTTTAATAAAAGCAGTCTTACTTCACTAAAGGTTGGGGAATCTACAGATTATGAGTCCTTATTTTACGAATTATCAGATAAATACAGAGATAAAGATGTAATTTTTTCAGATGATATTGTACCTGTATTAAGAAAAATTACAGGATATGTACAAAATAGATATCAGGGCGAAGATTTGGAAGACATTATGAATGATTTTAATGTTTTTTTAAAAGATACCACAGGAACATCAGTATCTTCTGTTATTGATCTTTTTAGCGAAATACTGGGAA